>USGC01000110.1 GCA_900554095.1 uncultured bacterium | reverse complement strand
TTATAGCGCTATCTGCAACTGTTGCAAATGCTCAAGAGCTTACTGACTGGATTAATACGGTTCATTCTAAAACCGAACTTGTTGATACGGATTTTCGCCCGGTACCTTTGAAGTTCTTCTACTTTGACAGTTCTCAGCCTGATAAGCTTCTTCCGCTTTTGACTCCATCGGGCGCTTTGAACAATAAAATTAAACCTGAAAAACGCTTCTTTGGGCATAATAGAAAAAAACAGCGTTCCTATGTAAAAGATGTTGTGAGAAATCTTGAAGAAAATGATATGCTTCCTGCGATTTACTTTACGTTTTCGCGCAAAAAGTGCGATGAACAGATGGAAAAATGCGCTGGCCTTGAGCTCGTAACTCCGGGCGAAAAAGCTCAAATCCGCCAATTTATAGAAGATTATATCGCAGAAAATCCTCATCTTTATAATAACAAACATATTGAATATTTGCTTTGTGGTGTAGCTTCGCATCACGCGGGTCTTTTACCGTCTTGGAAGTGTTTGGTTGAAAAGCTGTTCCAAAAAGGTTTGATAAAAGTTGTTTTTGCGACAGAAACCCTCGCTGCCGGAATAAATATGCCGGCGCGCTCAACTGTTATAAGCTCAACAAGTAAACGCACTGACAGCGGTCACAGAATGCTTACGGCAAGCGAGTTTTTGCAAATGTCTGGCCGCGCCGGCCGCCGCGGAATGGATGAAGTTGGATATGTTACGATTGTCGGAACTCCTTTCCAATCGCCGGAAGAAGTAGCTGAGCTCGTTCTTAGCAGCGCAAACCCTTTAGAAAGCAGGTTTTCGCCAAGCTATTCCATGGTGCTCAATTTGTTACAACGCTTCTCGCTCGATGAAGCAAAAGAACTTATTCTAAAAAGTTTTGGATATTTTTCTTCGGGATCTCGATTAAAGCCATTGCTTAAACAAATTGAACTTAATGATAAAGAAATAAAGGAAAGAATGTTTATTTGTCCGTCAAAACTCTGTGATTCTGAATTGTTTGAGTATGACAAGCTTCGGCACATATATGTTCAAAATAGGCAGACATACAAAAGTATATGCAAACAAGAACGCAATAAAAATCGTCCGTTATCACCTGAGGTTGTCCAATTTGGTAAAGAAACCAAGGCAATGCTTGAAAAATTACATCAATATCCTTGCGATACCTGCAAATTGTACAAAAAGCATTCTAAAAACATTGAAGTCCTCGGCCGTCTCGAAAGTCGTCAGAAAAAACTTGAAAAAGAAATTGAACGTCAAAGAGATATTTTTTGGAATAAATTTTTAGCTCACAGAAGCGTTTTAATTGACTTTGGATATTTGCAAGATGATTACCCGACATCGCGAGGAGTAACCACTTCACAAATCCGTTCTGAAAATGAGCTTTATATTGCTGAGATAATTTTCTCTGGAGTGCTCGACAATCTTACACCTTCGCAGTTGGCAGGTGTAATTTGCGCTATAACAACGGAAGATTTGCGGATTGAAATTCCTTACATTCCGTTCTCTGAGCCCATTAGAAAAACTTTAAATCTCATCAGGAATATTAAGCGTAAAATTGAAAAAGTCCAAAATCGCTACTTGGTTGAAAGCCCTATGTATATAAATCCGTATTTTTCATCTATGATTGAACTATGGGTAGAAGGCGCTGAGTGGGAGGCAATTTGTGACCAAATAGATGTTGGTGAAGGCGACATTGTGCGTTCTTTCAAGCGTGTTGTTGATGTACTAAGGCAGTTTACAACAATAGAAAATGTACCTGAAGCTCTTGTCTTCACCGCGCGTGAGGCAATTGAGAAAATTCAGCGAGAACCTGTTGATTTAGACTAAGAAGAATTACTGAAGAGTTAATAATAAGTGTAGTTTTACCTCTATTTAGATTTGTAAAATCTTTGTTGTTTTTGCAACAAAGAGGCTTGAGATGAATGTAAATATATGTTACAATAATAGTAGGAAGTGCTTGAAAATGGTTTATTCAGGTTTCCGATGAGTGTTATTCCCCACCCCACTCTTAAATAAAAAAGGTATCCGGTTACTCACAAAAAGCGAGGTGCCATTATGGATACTCTTTATGCCGAACGCCCAGATTTTTGCACTCAGGTGCTTTCTTGTGTGCTTAATTGCGCTGTTATTGGACTTATTGTCTCTTCACAAATTTTCATTATGACTAACCCGATGCTCGCAGATGATTTAAAGCTTGCGAATGCTTCTGTTAATCTTCCAAAACTCGACACCGGCCAAATAACTGCCCAAATTTTAAATGAAATTTCACCCAAGGTTAGGAAAGAAAATTTTGATAAGCGTGTAAAACAAAGATTTCCAAAAGCTATTATTGCGGATGTCCAGGGTGGGGTTAAGCATATCAAACTTACAAAATATTATGATGGAAAACCTGTGAAAATCAATGTTGTTATTGCGGATACAAAACTTGCAAAAAATATTACAATTAAGCCGGCTCTCTCATCTTCTGCTTTGAGCAGTCGCAGAACTATATCAACTATTGCAAAAAATTCAAATGCTATTGCTGCAATTAACGGGACTTTTTTTAAGCCGCAGACAGGCGTGCCGCTTGGAACTTTAATGATAGATAAAAAGCTTTATACTGGCCCGATATATGATAGAGTGGCAATGGGATTTTTTGATGATGGATTTGACATGGCAAGGGTTCAGTTGAATGCTTCCGTCAAAGGCGACAAGGAAACACTCAGGATAGATAATATAAACCAGCCAAGAATGCTTTCATCATATGTGCTTATTTATACTTCAGAATGGGGAAAACTTGCCCCGGCTTCACCAAAATACGGTGCACAGATGGCAATTGCAGATGGAAAAATCCTTAAAATGTCCGCTAACAGATTGGAAATTCCTGAAAACGGCTATGTGCTTGTCGGGCCAAAGGCTCAGTTAAATAAAATTGCAGGCAGCAAAAAGGCAGAGGTTAATATTTCAACTATTCCGGAGTGGAAAGATGTAAATCACATAATAAGCGGCGGGCCGTACTTAGTTAAAACCGGCGAAGTTTTTGTCGATATGACCGCCCAAAAGCTCGGTGCGATAGGCGGGAAAAACCCTAGAAGCGCAATTGGTTATACAAAAGAAAATGAGCTTGTTATAGCAGCAGTAGATGGCCGTGAAGGCAGTTCTGTCGGAATGACTTTGATGCAGTTGGCTAACTTTATGAAGCAGTCCGGCTGTGTTAACGCGATGAACCTTGATGGAGGCGGTTCAACTGTAATGTATGTTAGTGGAAAAGTCGTTAACAAACCTGCTGTCATCGGCGGAATTCCAGTTTCTAACGCCTTGGTTTTACAAAAATCTTAGTTAATGTTTCTCATTGAAAGCACGCATCCTGCGCATTTAGCGCAGGTTTTCTTTTATCTTCTGACATTGTGGCTGATGATTTCTGAAACAAACGGTAAGTAGCCGTATCTTCCTATTATGGCCATAAACGCAAGGTAGAAAAGCACAATATAAATAACAAATTGTATTAATGAATAACCGAATATAAACGGTGAATTTAAAATAAATGCAATCTGTGCCGCTATTACATTAAGCAAAGGAATTATGCTTAATATGTTTAATATAAATCCCAGAAGCATGCTTATTAAATAAAATGCAATTGCTAAAAAAATCGATTGAAAAATATTAAACTGCATAAACACAGACAATCTTGTTTTGGTTAAAACTGATATAATAATCCATATAAAGCCGATAAAGCCAAATGATAGATAGCTTAGCGCTGAAACTACTCTATCAGGGATGTTCGGTTGTTCTGAATGGGTATACATTATTTATTCTCCAATTCACCGCGGCGTTTTTTGTCAATATATTCATCCATAACTTGGTAATATACAAGTTTATGTTCATCATTATCAGGTTCAATTTTGATGGCTGCACGGTAAGATGAAATCGCTTTTTCAATATCGCTTTGAAGATAATGTGCATTTCCTAAAAGCATGTAAGTCTGCGCATTATTTGGTGAAAGCTGTAATGCTTTTTTGTACATTTCCATTGCTTCATCAAGTCTGTTAAGGTTGGTATAAAGATTTGCTAAAAGAATATAGGCATTGATTTCTTTTGGTGAATATTCAATAGCACGTTTATACATTTCAATAGCCATTTCATTTTCTTTGAATTCAGAAAGCGCGATTGCATAACAGATGTAAGCTTTGTAATTACATCCTTCCATAGTTAAGGCCTTTTCAAAGTAATTGTATGCTTTTTCACGTTCTTTCATTAAAGTAAGAGTGTTACCAATACAAATTGCAACGATTTTATTGTCAGGGTTCAATGCAAAAACTTTTTTATATAACTCGAGTGCTGTTTCGTAATCAAACAGTTTGAAGCAGACATTGCCCATATCAACTAAGGCCGTAATGTTTTCAGGATCCAAAGAGAGAGCTTTCTCGTAATATGCGCGCGATTCAATGTATTCATCAAAGTCTTGATATAAAAGCGCTATAGCATTGTATATTTCAGGATTTGAAGAATTCAAATCAATGGCTCTGTTGTAGTAGAATAAAGCTTTTGAAAAATTTTTCCATTCTGCAAAAACGTTTCCGATGTTGTAATAAATTAAATAGTTTTTCGGATTAATTTCGAGCGCTTTGTTGTAGTAAGAAAGCGATTTTCTAAAATCCTTTTCATAATACCACATTGTGCCCATACCAACAAGAGCTTGAACGTCATTAGGCGCAATCAAAAGCAGACTTTCTAAAACGGACATAACTTTGTCATAATCCTGTTTTTCTAGATAAAGCTGTGATAGGTAGTGGTAATTTTCAATATTATTAGGCTCTTTGGCCATAACGAGTATGGCGTCTTCAATTCTTCTGTCTAAATCTTTTCTTTCTATATTTTCCATGTCTTCATTGTAACTCATAAGATATTTTTTGTAAAATCATTTAGAAATGTAACAGGTCCGAAAAATTTTCCGAACCTGCATAAAGTTATTTATTTTCGTAGAGTGAAAATTCTTTGGAAATCTCTTTCCACTCGTCTTCTGGAATGGAAAAAGCATTGCTCCAGAATTTCTCTATTGCATAAGTTTCGCGTTCTTCTTTGTGAAGAATATGGACGACTACATCTCCATAATCAAGCAAATTCCATCTGTTTTTGGCATCATTTTCCATTCTGAGAGGCGCCCTTGCAAAATCCTTTTTAATTTTGTCTTTAACTGTTTCCATCAAAGCCTTAACATGCGGTGTTGAATCGCCCGTTACTATTACAAAATAGTCGGCAAGGGATGAAACATGAGCAATATTAAGTATTGAAATAGACTTTCCTAGTTTGTCATCAAGAACTCTTGCGATTATACATGCCAACTTTTTAGAATCTAAATCTTTCAAAATAATTTTCCTTATTCAATGATGTCTACACGGCGTTTGTGTCTTCCGCCTTCAAAACCGGTTTTTAGCCAGATATCAACGATATCAAGCGCCAAGTGTTCCCCAATAACACGTTCGCCAAGGCAAAGGACATTGGCGTTATTGTGTGCTCTCGAAACTCTTGCAGAGTAAGTATCTCCGCACAACGCGGCTCTAATACCATGAACTTTGTTAGCAGCAATTGACATTCCAATACCGGTACCGCAAATTAAAATTCCGCGGTTTGACTGTCCGGAAATCACCCGCTCACAAACTTCTCTTGCTATGTTCGGATAATCACAGGCTTCACGCGTATGAGTGCCAAGATCAATGTAAGGAATATTTCTTGATTTTAAGTATTCAATAATTTTTTCCTTATAATAAAACCCTCCGTGATCAGAGCCAATCGCTACTTTTAAATCTTCCATATAAACACCTCTTTCAATAAATGCGAACTTTAATTAAAGTTCATCTGATATCTCTTTTTTATTATAAACTTTTTTTAAACTTCTTGCAAATATAGAGGAGTTATTGTTACAAATTTTTTACTCTAATTAACATCAGCTCCATCAGCATCTTTTACCGATGTAGTTACAAATTTACCGTCTTTGTAATC
>USGC01000109.1 GCA_900554095.1 uncultured bacterium | reverse complement strand
GGGGGGGCTGAACATAAATTTAGTCTTAAAGGATTTACATTAGCGGAAGTTTTGATAACACTTGGTATAATTGGTGTGGTTGCCGCTATGACAATGCCTGTGCTAATTCAAAAATATAAATTTTTGACCTATGAAGTGGGATTAAAAAAGCAGTATTCAAATATACAGAATACCTTGAATTATTTAAATGTAGAAAACGGGATTTCATTGTGTTTTGCGAGTTATCCGGTTTCTCCGTCATATGTTTTTGAAGCCAGAGACTGTGCGGCATTAGAGGAGGCTCTTGTGTCATCATTAAAATTAAAAAAATATAATTCCAATATAAAAGATAAGTATGCAAGAAAAGATGCAGTTCTTTCTGCCGGCGGAAGTACGATTAATGTGGCTTGTAGCTACGATTATGTAATTTATATTGCAGACGTTTATGCAACACAAGATGGAGCCTTAATCATGCTTGCGCTAGGAGAGAAAAAAGCTTTCATTATTATAGATGTAAATGGGGAGAAAGAACCTAATAAATGGGGGTATGATGTATTTTTTATGACGCTTAGCTCCGGCAATCATCGTGGAAGTACGGGGAAAATCTTATTAACTGATGAATTTTGTTCAATATCAGAAAAAGGCGGACGTTATGCGCGGACAATATTAAGAAATGAAAAGGATAATGTAAGTAACACTTGGTTTTATAACTAGAAAGTAATTAGTTTGCTTTCTAAAAGTTGGCCAACATCAATTGTTGTTTTGAGTTTTAATGCATAGATATTGCTCCTGTTAAATTTTTTCAATTTAACAGCGTCTTTTTCTGTTGTTAAGATTATTCCAGACGGAAGCTCTTCAGCTTTGTAGTTATGGTGGTCATCGAATGTAACAGTTTTTATAATTTCATAATTCCCTAAAAATTTATAAAACTGCTCAGGCTGACCTATTGCGCTCATCGCGGTTGCTTTTGATTTTTCTGCAAGTATTTCGCCTGTTTTTATATTGTATACATAATCGGGTTCTGTACGGCATACAAGTGTTTTTATTTTCAATTTTTTTTCAGTAATTTTTGCGATTTTCTCAGCTCTTGTGTGGTCAGTGTTTTTGCTTACAACAACTAAGCGGTCAATTCTTTTAAAAGCTTCATTGCCTTCTCTCAAAGGGCCGGCGGGAAGAAGTTTTTCATTACCGTAGCCTTTTTCGCTGTCAGTTAATACTATATCAAGGTCGCGGTGAAGTTTTCTATGCTGAAAACCGTCATCAAGAATAATTGTTTTTACACCAAATCGTGTGATGGCGTATTGAGCTGCTTTAATCCTGTTTTTTGATGTAATTACAATTGCTCCATTTGTGTTTTGCGCAAGCCAGTTTGGCTCGTCTCCAGATAAATCAGCATTATAAAATATTTCATTACCATTTGAGATTACATTTATTTTTTTGTTGGAAAGCTTTCCTCCGTAGCCGCGTGAAATTATCGCAGTTTTCTCCCCTTTAGAAATGAAATACTTTGCAATTTCCGAAACAACCGGAGTTTTGCCGACACCACCTGTTGTGATGTTTCCAACTGAAATTACTAAAGCATCGACTTTTTGGGATTTTAATATTTTTTTATCATACAAAAAATTTTTGAAACGGCTTCCTGCTCCGTAAAAGATTGAGGCAAATTCAAGAATTTTAAATAAAATTCCCTTTGCATTTTTGTCGTAATGAATTTTTGTTATTTCTGTTTTTAAATTTTTCATTTTTTAGAACATCAACCTGAAAAGCAAGAATCTTTTGTTCAATTTTTCAGAGAATTTTCTTAAGTTGCAGGTTGTAACTTTTGTATCTTCAAGGATTGACTGCAATTGCGTTTTCTTGTCAGGCGTCATCTGGTTTACTGTAGAAAGCGCCGTATTCAAACTGTTCATTGCTTTGTTAACATTAGCAACTGTGTTTGTTAAATCTTTCTTCAATTGATCGTCTTTTGTCATTGAATTTACATAACCGCTGATTTCGTTTGCATTGTGCATAATTTCACGGATATCAGAGGCCATTTTTTCAGATTCTTCTTCATTTCCTATAATTTTGTTTATATTTTGAGCAAGCTTATCCATTGAATTTGCTGTAGACATCATTGTTGACTTAAACTGCGGATCGCCTATAACATTGTTAATGTTTGTAGACATTACGTTGAAATCATTTGTAGCTCTGTCCATCAACGTCATCATTGTTTCAAGATCAGCGCGGGATGAGTCTATAAGTGCATCTACTTTACTCATTGTCGCTGTTGTTTTGGCTGTTAGAGAATTTATATTTTTAACGGAATTTTTGAGTTCTGCAATGACTTCATCTGATAAAATTTCATTAACTTTTTGGTTTGTTTCGGTCAATGATTCCGCGGCTCTGTACTGCCATTCCATAAAGTCTGAAATTCTCATCGGCTCAACTATTGTGTAAGGCGACGTTTGCTTCGGATATGGTAAAGTTACGTCATCAAGTGTTGAAATTCTAAGCTTTTTACTGCCGTTATCAGAAATGACTTTTCCTTTTAAAAATTCAGGAAGTATAAGTCCCGGCAGATTTACAATATAATCAATTTTGTATGCATTTTGGGTTTTGATAGTATCTTTAATGTTGTAAGGCAGTACGTCTCTTGTTACTACCTCAATATTTTTGATCTTTCCTACATCGTAAAAACTATCGTCTAATTTCATTTGAACATCGTCATCTTTGTACAAAATATCGCGGCTTACCATTGGAATATAAATTGTTTTAGTCCTAGGGGGCGTAATTTCAAGGAATAATTCACCAATAAGCCCGGACTGTTGAATTGAAAATACAGAAGCCATAGGTATTTCTATACCTTGCTCTGTAATAACAAATTTAACTTTAACATAGCTGTTTTCTCCATTTACAACCGGTGTAATTTCCTCGACCTGACCTACTTTCAACCCCATCATTTGAACGCCGGAACCCGGGCGCATACCATTTACATCTTTAAATTGAACTTCTATTCTTTTTGCTGAAGAAAAAGCTCTGCCTTTTACTTTTAAAACAACGCCGATTAACAGCAAAAGCGCTAAAAGAGTTAAAAGTCCTACTTTAAATGATGACGAAAATTTCATTTTCCACCTTTCATAAACGGAATACTGAAATTATAGTATCAGAAAAAATTAATTATTGCAAAAAAATTAATAATTATGGCTATTTGATTTAATTTTTTCGTAAGCTTTCAGTGTTTCAGCTTGTTCTTTATGGTTTACCGCATCCATTGCCTTGGTGTATTCACCGATAGATTTTATATCGCCATTTTCAAGCATGTGCGCAAGTATCGCTCGTATTCCTGCATATTTTTCGTTAACTTGCCTTAAAGAATTGTCATGGTCAATATTTCCATAATCGCTGCCATGAGCCTTTTTGTAGTTTGTGCATTGAAAATGCTGTTTATAGTTATTCATAACCGGGTTTAAAAAAATAGGCCTAATCTGCATAAAAAATGTCCTTTCTGTATAAAAATCTTAAAACAGAAAAGAAAAATTTTTTGCCAGCCTATTACAAATAATTAGCAAGAATATTTTTTACATAATTTTGGGTTTCAGCATAAGGCGGCACACCATCATACTTGTCAACAGCGCCGGGGCCGGCATTGTAAGCCGCAAGCGCAAGAATTACATTCCCATTGTACTTGCTGAGCATTGATTTAAGATATTTTACACCACCTTCAACGTTTTGAGCCGGGTTGTAAGGATCTTTCACCCCAAGCCTTTGCGCAGTTGCGGGCATTAGCTGCATAAGCCCCATTGCTCCCGCTTTTGACTTTGCTCGCGTGTTAAAGTTTGATTCTTGTTTAATAACAGCTTGTACCAGCTTTTCATCCACACCATGCTTTTCTGCTATTTGTGAAATCATGCTCAAAATCTGTCCTTTTGAAGCTGTGTTAGCAGATAAAGAAGAAATACTGTCTGTGTTTTGAACTTTGTTAAGCTCTTGTAATGCAGTGTTAAAACTTGCATTTGGTGTGTTTTTAATAATTTTAGCATTAACTTTTGCCGACTCCGGGTTCAGAAGAATTGATCCAAAATCAGTAGTTGTAGATTTTAATATATTTTCGAATTCAGATACATTGGTTCTTTTTGACGGGTAAATTGTATCCATAGGATTTTGCGGAATTTCATAGCCGCTGCCGTTAACTTGATTTTTAAAAGCAGCCACCTTGCTGTTTAACTGGCTATACCTTTGCATAGCCGCTGTTTTGCCGCCTGAAGAAAGCAAACTTTGTATCATTTCCGAGAACATTTCTTCTACCCCTTGTCTTTATAGTATCATTCTATACTTTAAAAGACCATTTGTTATCCTCTATTTGAATTAATGATTTTCAATAAAATGTCAAACGATATTCAAAAACTAAGCAATTTTTACCTGGTTAATGTTTTTTATATAAATATAGGTTAGTTATAGGTGGCAAATTATGAGTATTACAAAGTTGTGCGCATTAGCGATTAATTACGTCCGGGCGGCAGGCAAAACTTCTCTTTTAATGACACGTGCGCCGAAAGGCTGTAAGTTAAAGTCTGATAAAATGATTTATGCGTTTGACAAGAATGCGGTGAATGATATTGCATACCACGGTTCACCTTTCAAATTTAGTGCATTTGACTGCTCAAAAATAGGCGAAGGGGAAGGTCTGTCGCGCCACGGAATTGGAATTTACTTTTTTAAAACCAAGAAATGCGCGCCGTTTTATTCTAACATAAGAAGCAAAGACGCCCCAATTCATATAGGCGCAACAGCTCCTTTAGATAACCCCGCTCCTAATATCTATACTGTTTCAGGCTTTAACTCTCTTAATTTTAAAACCGTTAGTTCCCGCGAAGCAAGAAAAATATCAAAAAATCAGGCTGAATTTGAATTAAGTAATCCGAAAATTGATGGGCTTGAAATTGATAACGGTGAGCTTTGTGTCTTTCCAAAAGCTGTACATAAATTAAAAATCAAGCATCGAGATGAACTTGAGGATTTTGTTATGATGAATAGAACCTATCCTTTTAGGCAGTGGACGACTGATAAAAAACGCCTTGAAAAATTTATTTAATAAACATGCAGTCGCCGTATGAGAAAAATCTGTATTTGTTTTCAACAGCTTCTCTGTATGCCTCAAAAATGAAATCTTTTCCGGCCAACGCGCTCACTAGCATCAAAAGCGTTGATTTTGGCAGGTGAAAGTTTGTGATTAAATTATCTATAACCTTGAATTCATAAGGCGGATATATGAAAAGCTCTGAGGCTGAATGGCATGCTTTAATTTTGCCAAACTGTTGAAATGCAGTTTCCAGAGTTCTGACAGTTGTAGTACCTACTGCTGTAATTTTTTTACCTTTAGCTTTTGCCTCGTTAATTTTAAGCGCAGTTTCTTCTGTTATTTCAAAAGTTTCAGAATGCATTTTGTGCTTTAAAATATTTTCGCATTTTACAGGACGAAACGTCCCGAGCCCGACGTTCAACGTAACATAAGCAATCTCGACGCCCTTATCTTTCAGCTTTTGCAGAATTTCTTCCGTGAAGTGCAGGCCGGCAGTAGGAGCTGCAACTGAGCCTTCGTCTTTTGCATAAACTGTCTGATATCGTTCAAAGTCCAGCTTTTTAATATCTTCTGTCGCAAGTTTTCTTTCGATATAAGGCGGGAGAGGAATGTTTCCGTTGCGATGGAGTACATCCAGGATATTACCTTCATAAATCAATTCAACAATCCATCCGCCGTCTTCTTCTGTTCTTTCAATAGCTTTTGCTGAAAGTTCTTCGCTTATGGTTATTGTATTTCCCGGCTTTATTCTTTTTGATGGCTTAATTAAGACTTCCCACTTATTGTCTTGGTGCTGTTTTAATAAAAAGATTTCTATTTTTGCGCCGGTGTCCTTGTGCCCGTAAAGTCGTGCGGGCATAACTTTAGTGTTGTTAAGCACCAAAAGCGTATCTTTATCAATTAAATCAACTATGTCATAAAAATGTTTGTGGGATATGCTCTTTGTGTTTTTATCGAGCACCATCATTTTAGAATTTTCTC
>USGC01000108.1 GCA_900554095.1 uncultured bacterium | reverse complement strand
GGTAAATATCCAAAAGTCAGACTTCATAACAGATGTTCTATCTGCGGCAGACCTCACGGGTTTCACAGAGATTTCGGTCTTTGCAGAATTTGTTTAAGACAAATGGCTCACCGCGGTTTATTACCGGGTGTAACTAAAGCTAGCTGGTAAGTTTAGTAAGAAATATAAATAGTTTATATTTAACTTGCTAAACTGCCTAAAGCGGCAAAGGTGAATTTTTGTTCAAACCATGCCAAATTTAAGTAAGTAGCGCTGAAAATTTTCAGCAAAAGTTAGAAAAGGAAAATATAATGAATACAGATCCTATAGCAGATATGCTAACAAGAATCAGAAATGCTAACATGGTAGCTCATGAAAAAGTTGAAATGCCTTCTTCTAAATTAAAAGTTGAATTAGCAAAATTGTTAAAAAATGAAGGTTTCATTACTGATTACAACGTGAAAGAAGTTGGAAAATTTAAAGTTTTAGAAATAACACTAAAATACGACGAAAAAAGAAAACCTGTTATTTCTAAATTGGAAAGAATTTCAAAACCAGGTTTGAGAAACTACTGCAAGGCTAAAAATTTACCGAAAGTCCTCGGCGGCTTAGGCATTGCAATCGTATCTACAAGCAAAGGTTAGTTGACAGATAGAAAAGCAAGAAAAGAAAATATCGGCGGAGAAGTTCTCTGTTATATTTACTAATTTAAGATATAATTTGAAAAACGTCCTTAGCAATAAGGACGTTTTTTTTATTTAAAAAATATAGCCATGTGGCTAAATTATTTTACGTACGTTTAAAATATAATATAAGAAAGAGAGAAATATAATTAATAAAGGAATAATTTAAAAGATTGAGAATAGCACGTATGATGGATTCAAACAAAATTTATGAAAAGTTAAACACACAAGAAGCAAAAGTGTACGATTTATCGCAAAAAGGATTAAGCGTAGCAGATATTGCGAAAGCTATGCAGATAAGCCGTAATACAGTGAAATCTCATATGGCAAAAATTGAGCGGATTATTTTAGACACATGCCAAGATTAAAGGTTAAATCATTCTTTTAAAAGACTTTTAACAATATTATAAAGAATTTCAAGCTTGATAGGATTAGAATTTATTTTAAGTATACCCCTGTTTATTTCAGCCATTAATTCATCTGAAGACTTTAAATGGGTTGTTGCAAAGAGTTCTTCGCCCGTAACATTAAGTGCAATCAAGAGCTTATCGAGGGTTTCAGCCGTAACAAAATTTTCGCCGCGCTCAATAGCACTCAAACCGCGCTGAGATATATCAATAGTTTCAGCAAGTTCTTCCTGCGTGAATCCTCTGTTAACTCTCATTCGTTTAATTTTTTCACCGAGTTCTTCTTTTATACCCATGTTACACCTTAAATTCTAAAATTTATAAAAATATGTATTTATAAGTATTTTATATGAACTTTTGTAAACCTGGAATGTATTATAAATAGTATATCTTGGTATTTTAGAATTTTAAATTGTTATTTTAGCGCAATTTTAAGGGAATAAAATTTTTAATAATAGTATAAGCCGCAACAAAGAGAAGTATAAAAACAAAAGGAGGATTTTATGACTATTAGAATTGGACTGGGGCCTTTAGGTCATCCGGCAGAAAGCGAAAGAGACACCAAACTTAATGAGTACAAAAGGTTGAAGCAAAAATCTCAAAGCGGAGCACTGACTCAGAGTGAAAACCAAAAACTTGCAACTTTAAAACAAGAGCTTCAAGCCCGAAATATCATTGATAAAAACGGAAATGAGATTGACAGAAGAACAAATATATGGGCAAACAGAGAAAAAAATTATAATGAATATATAGTGGATCAAGCCAAAGCCGGTTTTAATACCTCATCCGGCCTAAATCGTGCAGGATCTATATTCCAAAGTATTTTTAATTCTTACAATCAAGAATAAGCCAAAACAGAGCCAGCGCAAGCTGGCTTTTGCTTTACGAATATTAACAAGATGTTTACAAAAGGTTTTATCTGTGATAACTTTAAAAAGGACGGGTGTAATTGGTAGAAAAGCCCGTTTTAAAATCAGCCGAAATTTATGATTTTAAAATAGTAGTAATATACCAAAGGAGAAAATTATGTCACGTATAGGTAAAAAACCCATCGAAATTCCGTCAGGTGTTGAAATCACTATTGACGGACAAGTTGTTACAGCTAAAGGCCCTTTAGGTACTGAAACAGTTACGGTACGCCCTGAAATCGCTGTGAAAATTGAAGATAACCACATTATCTTGTCAAAAGTTGGCGAATCTCGCGAAACTGACGCATTGTACGGATTATTCAGAACCCTGGTTGCTAACGCTGTTCACGGTGTTAAAGAAGGTTTTGAAAAGAAACTTGAAATCCAAGGCGTAGGCTACCGTGCTAACATGGAAGGCAAAAACCTTAACTTAGCATTAGGCTACTCTCACCCTGTAGTTGTTGAACCGCCAGAAGGCATCACAATTTCAGTTGAAGCTAACACAAAAATTAGTGTTAAAGGCTCAAACAAACAAACTGTTGGTGATGTAGCTGCTTTCATCCGCTCAAAACGCCCGCCTGAAGTTTACAAAGGCAAAGGTGTAAAATATGAAGGCGAATACATCAGACGTAAAGCTGGTAAAGCTGGTAAGAAATAATGATTACTAATATATCGTTTAACGGAATCTATCTGATAAAATTCCCTAAATCGTACAGCGACAAGCAGATTAAATCTGAACAGACTAAAATCATAAATCACATCGAAAAGAAGAATTATTGGTACATGTCAGCCCAATTCAGACAGGGAATAACCCCTCAGAAAGCCAACCAATCAAACAGCGATATATTACTAACAACTAATATTGACAACCCTAATCAAATTTATGATATTCTAAGTGTCATTAATAAAGATTTGGCAGATCAGTATTTTGATAAAACAAAAGTCTATTTAGATGTACAAGCATAACAAAACAGCCGGCATAAGCCCTTTTAGATTTGCTGTATTACACCAGCGATCCCAAAAAGAAGGCTTCGGTAAAAGGAGAAAAAATGATTAAACAAGAAATCAGAAAACCAAGAGTTCAAAAAAGACACAGAGCAATTAGAGTAAAATTAGCAGGTACAGCAGAATTTCCAAGACTTGCGGTTTACAGAAGCACAAAACACATTTACGCTCAACTTATCGACGATGATAACAAAGTTACATTAGCTTCTGCTTCATCTAACGATAAAGACTTGAAAGAACAACTTAAACACGGCGGCAACATTGCTGCGGCTAAAGTAGTCGGTGAAGCTATCGCTAAAAAAGCTAAAGTTAAAGGGATTGAATGTGTTGTATTCGATCGCGGAGGCTTCTTATATCACGGCCGCGTTGCAGCATTGGCTGACGCAGCTAGAGAAGCTGGTTTGATGTTCTAATTTGAACCATTTACAAAATAAAAAAGCGCCTGAAATAAATTCAGGCGCTTTTCAATTTCATTAAATTTCATGATTTTATCAGAATTTAAAACCAATTCCAGCTCCAACAAAGTTCATCTTGCTTTTAACCCCAATCATAGCCTTGGTATTAACAAATAATTCTTGACCTTTATCGTTCAACTTCGCATTGTATTCAAATTTTGAGCCGACAAACCCTCCGGTTTTCTTTACTCCTTTTAAATCATCAGGAGCTGCATATTGCTCAACACCGCCCATCAAAGCATATCTGAATTTATGCTCATCACATCCGCATAAGTCTATTGTATTACCAAGTTCAACACCGGCCTTTAATGATTGCGGACGATTATTAGCCTCTGCATTGTTTTTAAAAGCTTGAGCGTAATCAGCAAAAACACCTAATTCATACTGCGAGTTACCTAATTTGTTAAATTCAACACCGGCATAAGCGTTTGCATTAATCCCATGCCCGTTTCCAATCAAAGCGTCGCCACCAGCAGCTAATTTGTAACCAATATTCTCATTTTGAAAGTCGCCTTTATAAGAATATTCTGCCCCGATTTTTCCGTAATCTTTGTTCGCAAAGTTTGCATAACCGCCGCTAATCGCAACGTTTCCCCAATCTGCCATAAGTATAACTCCTTTATTTCCCCTTTAGTGCTTACCTTTATATAAAGTTTTTTCCGCTTTTAAAATTGCCTGATTAATTAAAAAATAATTAAATTTTGTAACATTTGCAATATTTTATATTAAAATGTGAATATGAAAAACAATCTCATTACCAGGAGAAATTATGGAATATAAAGACTATTACGATATATTAGGTGTAAAACGCGAGGCTACAGATGCTGAAATTAAATCAGCATACCGCAAAATGGCACGAAAATACCACCCTGATGTTAATAAAACAAAAGAAGCTGAAAGTAAATTTAAAGATATTAATGAAGCTTATGAGGTTCTTTCCGACCACCAAAAACGCCAAAGATATGACAGCTTAGGCGCAAATTGGCAAGGCGGACAAAGTTATACACCTCCGCCGGGCTTTGAAAACTTTAACTTTGGCGGCACTCAAGGCGGAGGATATCAAAGTTATACATTTAATGGCGAAGACCTTGGCGGTTTTTCAGACTTTTTCAGTTCACTATTTGGCGATATGATGGGAGCCGGCGGAGCAAGACGCAGTGCCGGAGGTTTCGGTGGTTTTGATTTTGGAGGAGCGCAGCAGCAAAGCGCAAGAAGGACTTCCAGAAAAGCTCAGCCAAAGGCCGAAGATCTTGACTTAACTCGCAATCTCAACGTTACGGTAAAAGATATTTTTGACAAAAAACCGATTACGGTAAAATTTTCAAATATGGAACGATGCACCCAATGTCCACCAGGCGGCGGCTACTGTTCAGCCTGCGGCGGCACGGGTATCAGAAATGAACAAAAATCGATTAAAGTAAAATTACCTCAAGACGTTAAGCCCGGCCAAAAAGTACGCATTAAAGGTGAAGGCAAAGTCGATGCTTACGGTAACAAAGGTGATTTGTATTTGATAATAAACATTGAAGATCGTGAATATACAGTTGACGGAGCAGATTTGACAAAAGAAATCGAAATCACCCCTCCAGAAGCGGTTCTTGGTACCAAAAAAGAAATCGAAACTTTGCATGGAAAAATTACAATAAAAATACCGCCCAAAACATCTTCCGGTCAAGCTTTAAGACTAAAAGAACTCGGATTACCTAAAAAAGGCGGAGGATATGGTAATTTGAATGCAAAAATCAAAATTGTAATTCCGAAAAACCTTACTGATAAGCAAATTGAGTTATATAAACAAATTGCCGCACTGAATTAAAATTACAAAGGGTAATATTCTTCCTCTCCCCAGAGGGGAGCGGGTACTGCAATATTGTTATACGACGCTCTAGGAAGAAGCGGAATTAGTACAGGCAGGGGCGGTGGCTTGGAGAGAGAGGATAATATCGCTGCTACCATGGATAATCATCTGTAATTTCCCAATTCTGTTTCATGATTAAGGCTGCACAAGAGTAACCGTACTGATTATTATGACAAGAACTACCGTCGTTTCGTGTAATCAATTCATTTTCTGAAAGGCGTGCGCCATTGGGCAAGAATTTCCCATTCTCATCTGCAAAACTTGGGTCATCAGTCCTTGTATAAACAAAATAAAAAAAGTCTTTTCCCCACATATTTGGCTTTTTAGAGCCGTTAATGTCCACGTAAATTCTCATTGCCTTTAGAGGAAAGCCTCCTGCTGTCCGCAATTCCAGAGGCGCTACAACTATCATACTGCCATCATTTAGAAAGTACTTTGCCAAATTAGCACTATTATAGTCAGCAAAGCCAGATTTATTTAAGTACTCTATTTTAGTTTCACAAATACCTTCATTGTTGTTATCGCATTTTTTTACCACATTTAGATATGGAGCTATGTATTTATCGCCGCATTCCTGAGAATTCCCTGCTGCACTTAATGCATCTTTTAATTCCCAATTTATAGGATCGCCATTGTCGGCTATTGACCGCTGAAAGGCTTGCGAGAGAATGCTATATGCTTTTTTTACCTTTACGGCTGTTTCTTTTTTTCGATGGTTCTCAATTAGTGTCGGCATTGTAAGAGCTGCTACTATGCCGATTATGCCCAAGGTAATTAAAACCTCTGCTAATGTAAACGAATTTCTTCCTTTAAGCGGTAAAAACCCGCAAGCCCCCC
>USGC01000107.1 GCA_900554095.1 uncultured bacterium | reverse complement strand
CCGCCGCAAGACACTACAGAAAAGCCGCTGAGAGCAATGGTGTTTGACAGCGCTTACGACCAATACCTCGGCACACTCTGCTTTTTCAAAATCATTGACGGCAAAATGAAGCTCGGGGATAAAGTTAAATTCATGGCCTCAGGCAAAGAGTACGAAATCGTTGAACTCGGTTATCTTACCCCAAACCGTGTCCAGGTAAATGAGCTTGTGTGCGGAGATGTAGGATACTTTGCAGGGTCGATAAAAGAATTAACGCGCTTTGTCGGCGACACAATTACGAGGGTAGAAAATCCGGCAAAAGAACCCCTTCCAGGATACAAAGAAGCTTTGCCTATGGTGTTTTCAGGGATGTACCCAGTCGATAACGACGATTATCACGACTTGAAAGAAGCTTTGGAAAAACTTAAACTTAACGACAGCAGCATAACTTTCGAGCCTGAAACATCAAGCGCATTAGGTTTTGGGTTTAGATGCGGATTTTTGGGAATGCTTCACATGGAAATCGCGCAGGAAAGACTTGAGCGTGAATACAACCTTGCGCTTGTAACAACTGCCCCGTCTGTTGTTTACCATGTTTACAAAACCAACGGCGAAATGATTGAAATCGACAACCCGGCAAATCTTCCGCCCGCACAAGTTAGAGACTACATCGAAGAACCTTATGTAAAAGTACAAATCATTACCCCGAACGAGTTTGTCGGAACTTTGATGGACTTATCCCAAACTAAACGCGGTATATTTGTTAACATGTCTTACATTGACAAAATCCGCGCTTCTCTTGAATATGAAATACCTCTAAGCGAAGTTATCACGGATTTTTACGACCAGCTTAAGTCGCGTTCAAAAGGTTACGCCTCTATGGATTACGAATTCTGCGACTACAAACGCTCTAAACTCGTTAAGCTCGATATCCTCTTGGCCAACGAAGTTGTTGACGCGCTTTCAGTAATTTGCCACGAAGACAGCGCTTTTTATATAGGCCAAAAGCTTACGGCGAAATTAAAAGAAATCATTCCGCGGCAGCTTTTTGAAGTACCTATTCAAGCCGCTGTCGGCGGAAGAGTTATTGCAAGAACGAATATAAAGGCTATGAGAAAAAACGTGCTTGATAAATGTTACGGCGGCGACATTTCGCGCAAACGCAAACTTTTAGAAAAACAAAAGAAAGGTAAAAAACGGATGAAATCAGTCGGGCGCGTTGAAGTGCCACAAGAAGCATTTATGGCAGTTTTGAGTCTTGACGACGATTAATCCAAAAATCCATGTTTTATTGCATACGATACAGCTGCAACTCTATTCGTAACTTTGAATTTTCTGATTATTGAACTCACATGAGATTTTGCTGTACTTTTTGATATGCATAATTCTTTTGCTATCTCGGGATTATTAAGGCCTTTAACCACCAGAACTAACACCTCTCGCTCTCTTGGTGTTAGACCACAGTCATCGAATTCTCCAAACTTTATCATTTTTAACCCCACAAAAATTTTTTTTGTAAATTATACAATCATCCTATCAAAACATAATCAAATTGATATTACCCACCTGTCCAGTTTTATTTTCCAAAAATTAAAAAGTACGATATACAAGTGTTTTGAACCATAGAAAAAAATTATTACGAAATGTAAAACTATGTAAAAAATATATACTATATACGCAATTTTGCAAAATCGAAATACTTTATATAAATACCAGAGAAAAATATTTGATATAGGAAAGAGTATAAATCATATTTATGTTAACTAATGTAAACACAAAATGGCAAAAAATCTAAAGTTTATTAATAAACTTACCGATTAAGAGAATGTGAGTAAATAAAAAAATGGAGAATGAGATGACACACATAGGAAAATTTGACGGAAATGTAAATAACAGATTTCTGTTTGGGCAAAGAGGAACCGCTGAAACTCCTAAAAAAGCCGAAGCAAAAGACGCGCTTCCTTTGACACAAAAAGGCGGCGGAAATAAAGATATTAATCTTAACAATGACCCAAATGCCTTATACAGCACAATGGGCTTGAGTTTGTCTAAGACAACGTTAGATAAAAATCTTGAAAAACTTATTGATGCAAAAACTTTAAACTACATTCAAAACACGCCTGAAGCAACCGCTAAAAGAATTGGTTCAACCGCAGTTAACACATATGCAGCGCTCGCTGCCGCTGACGAGGATGACCCGTTTGAAGCAGCTTTAGGGGCACTTCCGGCAAAATACCAGCCGACAGCAGAACAAAGAGAACGCATCGGTTCTTCAGTTGCTAAATTTGAATCTTATTTTGCATAAGACTTATAAAAACATTTACTCACGCTATATTAAAGCACCTCGATAAAAGGTGCTTTTTTATTTTGCGCAGCCTTGGGCGTTGATTCCTAATCCTGTGTAAAAAGCGACTTTAGCAAGGTATTCCCTGGAGCACACTAAGTGTGCACTCACACCCGCCGGAGTAAGGCTCGCTGAGGCTCGCCAACTCCGGACGCCCTCTCCCGCAAGCGGAAGAGGCTAGAGGGTTGTACTAATATCGCTCAGCGGACTACGACCGCTTTAGCTTGTTTGTGCGTCTTTTAGCACTGTAATCGCCCTTTGTATTGCTTCCTTCAAGTATTCAAGCTGCTGATCTATGTTTGTTGAATTATATATTTGTCCGGCGCCTGTGTAGGCTAAGTAGGGTTTGTATTTCTCGGCTTCTGAGCGTAAATTCGACACTGTGCTTGCTTGTAAGCTTAATTCCATCAACTTTTGGTATGAAATATAGTAACTTTCAGGTTTTCCGGCGTATTTGTCACGGAAGTACTCGGCATTCTTTTTGAAAAAGTAAACTCTTGCCGTGAATTTTTGGACATCTTCACGGTTTTCGATGGAGTCGTAAATCTTTTCAAGTATTGAGAGAAATTCGTTTAAGTCGTTTATGTATTGGGAAGTTTTGTCGGGTTTAAGGATTATATTCACGAAAGCCGGGTCTTCGCGCGGGATTGGTTTAAGCTCGTTTGTGCTGTGAAACTGTTCTGTCTTTTCAAAAATCGGTTTTGCTGAAGAAGGTTCTGATGTGCCAAAATTTTTCGTAACATTTGGCAGTGTGCCAACGTAGCCTTTACCTTCTGTATCAACAGGCGCAGCGTTTTTGCCAAATAGCGCAAACGCGCTTGTCTGGGCAAGTATTAATGCTATTATCACTAAAGACAGCTTCTTCATACAATGATTATAATGTTTTTTGAAAAAAAGGCATCATATATTTAAGTGAAAAATAAGGAAAAAGTCCCGGGGGGCGGGACTTAATAAATCTTTTTCAACTTCAATTACAAGCTCGCATTTAACGGCGCTGCGGTCTTCGCCTCAACGAAGCACTGCGCCTTCAGCTCGCTATGAAAATACGCTTTTGGATTTGTTGAAAATTCCATCAAAAAATCCGGGCATTTTAAATCCGTCTTTTGCTGTTTGGGCAGCAAGATCCTGCTGGTTTTTTGCAGTAAACACGGAACCTTCGTTATTTTCATAAACTATTTTTCCGTCCTTGCCCACATCAACAAGCTTAACTGTTTTATCCCCTTCAAGCGGAATAAATTTTGCATCTTTCATAAAGATATTTATTCTTTTTTCTGCTTCCTTTGCATCGGCTTCGGAAAATTTGAACTCGGGGATTTCGTTCAAATTGGGAAGACGTTTGTTGTTTACACCGTCCAGGGTCATGTTGGGGTTCCTCATATTAAACTAACTTACTATTTATATTCCCATTTACGGTATAAAAGCATTGAAAATTCAACAATAAAATAATAATGTTACATAACTTTACAAAATCCCGCTTTCTTGCCGCCTACATTTTTTATGCTAATATCTAATTATAAAAAGGGTAAGAAATGGCTAAAGAATGGATATTTAACAATTACAGCGGTGAGGAGAGCTCCTTAATCAAAAGACTTTTGGCATCAAGAGGTTTGAAAGATGAAAAAGAAGTCTTTGAATTTCTGCACCCGCTTGAGGCTAAAGTTTCATCACCAAACGCTTTTACAGACATGCAAAAGTGCATTGAAAGACTTGCCAAAGCCATTGATAACAAAGAAAAAATTGTTATATACGGCGACTTTGACGCTGACGGTGTAACGTCTACTTCATTACTTTATAGAACGTTTACACACCTTGGCGCGGACGTAAACTACTTCATACCTGACCGCGAAAAACAAGGCCACGGCTTAGATACAAAAGCCCTCGTGAAACTTATGGCACAAGTGAAGCCAAAAGTTATAATAACCGTTGACTGCGGCGTTAGCGATGTTGAAGCCGTAAATTTTATTAACAGTTTCAAGATAGACGTAATCATAACCGACCACCACGAAGCGCCTGAGGAATTACCTAATGCGCTTGCGATTATCAACCCAAAAGCCCAAAACGCTTTAGACGAAAACTTATCAGCCAAAGAAATCGAAAGTTTAACCTCGCTTGCAGGTGTTGGGGTGGCTTTTAAAGTCGCGCAAGGTCTTTTGGAACATTACGCAAAAAGTGAATTTGTATTTGATATTCTCCCATATGTTGCAGTTGGAACTGTTGCGGACATCGTGCCGCTGGTTGGCGAAAACCGCCACCTTGTAACAAAAGGCCTCGATTTAATCACAAAAGGCAGACACCATGGGCTTAAACGCCTTCTCGAAAGCGCCGGATACAAAGTCGAGCAGGGTGTAACGTCTGAACACATTGCCTTCGGTGTAGCGCCGAGAATTAACGCGTCCGGCCGCCTCGATACTGTCGAAGCAGCTTTGAAAGTAATGCTTTCCGACAACCCGCAGGAAATTGAGATGGCAATTATTACTCTGAATGAGTTCAACAAAATCCGCCAAACTCTTTGTCAGGATATTTTCGCCCAAGCCGATGAGATGGTTAAGCGCGAAGGCAACAAAAACCCCGCAATTGTTCTGTTTAATCCTGATTGGAAAATCGGTATAATCGGAATTGTTGCGTCTAAACTTGTCGAAAAGTATTACAAACCAACGTTTTTGATGACGTACTACGAAGAAGCTAAGCAAATCCGCTGTTCAGCCAGAAGCATTGATGGCGTTCATCTGTACGAAGCAATCAGCCAAATTTCTGAATTGCTCGATGGATTTGGAGGGCACTCAATGGCCGCAGGGCTTTCATTTTCACCCGACAAAACCCCTTTTAAGCTTATCAAAGACAACCTTAACCGCATTGTCAAAGAAATGACTAACGGCAAGGATTTGAAACCGTTTATTAATGTAGATTTGCTGCTTACGCCTGACGATATAACAGTTGATTTAGTCGAACAGATTAACCAGATGGAACCCTTTGGAGCCTCAAATCCAAGTCCTGTTTTTGCGCTCAAAAATCTTCGCGTTAAGCAGAAAAAACTTATGGGCGAAAACAAAGACCATTTACGCCTGACTGTATCCGCAGGAAATACTGAATTTAACTGTATCCGCTGGCAGCAAGGCGATATTTCGCTTGTTGCAGGAGACCCTTTGGATGTGGCTTTCCACCCGCAGATTAACGAGTATCAGGGAAATGTCTCTGTACAGCTAATTGTTGATGATATTCACTCGCCATATCTGCAAGAAGAAGTTGACAAAACCCCGGATACGGGTGTTAAACTCTACGACCACCGCAAAAAAACAGACATTTTGCCGCAGGTAAACGATTATGTTAAAAATTCTAAACAAAACATCCTAATTTTCGCCGAAAGCAAGTCAATCCTTGATAAACTAAAGCCCTACACCAATTTAAGCGAAAGGATTGTAAGCCGCGAAACTCTCTCAGAATGCGACGGATTAATGTTTTTTGACTACCCCGCTGACAAAGAGTCGTTTGAAAAAATTCTCGCTGAAACGTCCCCTAAAGCAATACATTTTATGAATTACGACATAAAATACTTTGATGAAAAAGAATTTTTAAAGACATTTGCCGGAATGCTGAAATTCGCGCATAACAACACCGCGGGCAAAGTAGAACTTCAGCGCTGTGCAAGCTTTTTAGGAAAATCCATCCCGCTTTTTGAATTAATGTTTGATATATTTGAAGAAGCCGGATTTATCAAAATCCTTGCAAAAGAAAAAGATTTTTACAAAATAGATTTTATTGGCGTAACAGAATTATCAAAAGTTCTGCACAGTTCAAAGTACGCGCTTGTGCTTGACATGGCCGAAGAATG
>USGC01000106.1 GCA_900554095.1 uncultured bacterium | reverse complement strand
CTTTAGTAATCACTCATAACGCTGTCATCTTCGTCTTTTAGGGATGAAAGGTCATCTTTGTAATTTGCGTCAAAGTCTTCGGGCATCATATCAGAATCCGGCCATGTTGTATCCTCGTCAAATCTGCACGCA
Source organism: uncultured bacterium (assembly GCA_900554095.1). Lineage (GTDB taxonomy): Bacteria > Cyanobacteriota > Vampirovibrionia > Gastranaerophilales > Gastranaerophilaceae > Scatenecus. The sequence goes on along the minus strand of USGC01000106.1, from coordinate 6,154 downwards.
CAAAGATTTTCAGACGCTGACAAGTCTGAATTACTCAAGTCTGCCTCTGAAAATATACAGCCCGCCAAGTCTGCATCCGTAAAGTTGCAATACGTCATTTCCGCATAACTGCAATCCGCACCACACAACATACTTTCCGTAAAATCACATTCCAAAACTCGCGCTCTTGTGAAATCAGTTGAGGTCAAGTCAGCACCCGTAAAATTAACAAAAGAAAGCGCACAATCAGCAAAGGAGCTTGAATTTAGGTCAACATCTGAAAAATCAATTTCTGCAAGGTTTATACCTGAAAAATCAACTTCGCTCAAGTCAACTTCTTCTTGTTCAATTTTCCATTCGTTGAATTTTTCAGGGTGCTTTTTCAGCAATTCTATTAATTCTTCTTTTGTATAATCAATCATTTTATTCTCCTTTAAATTTCATTAATTTTTAATCAATTCCATTTGCAAAGCCAATAATACGGCTTGAGTCCGGCTTGTAACATTTAGTTTCTTAAAGATACTATTTAAGTGGCTTTTGACTGTAACCTCTCTTAGCACTAATTTTTCGGCTATATCTTTATTATTTGCACCTTTTGCCGCTAATGTCAATACTTCTTTTTCTCGAGCCGTAAGAGTTTGCAGCGGCGCATCGGATTTGAAAGGCAAGGAGGCATTTTTCACCGGCTGCTTGTTCCAGTTTGAACGCCTTAACACCGCCTCAATCCTCGCCAAAAGATTTGGCAGGACAAAAGGTTTTGAAATATAATCGTCAGCCCCTGTTTTTAGGCCTGCTATCATTGTCTGGTCTTCGTTTAGCGCCGTTATCATTATTACCGGGATATATTTTGTCTTTTCATGTTTTCTAACCGCTTTTAAAACTTCCCACCCATTCATATTTGGCATCATAACGTCCAGCAGAATTAAATCGAAATTCTCATTTTCGCTCGTCAAAATATCCAGCGCTTGTATTCCGTCGATTGCTGTGCGGACATTGTATCCGTATAAAGGAAGCGCATTTTTAAGATATTGTGGATTATCGTCGACTAATAAAATATTTGCGACTTGCGGCATGTTAATTCCTTATCTTTTTATACAATATTATTTTTCAGGGCTTTTAAGGCGGCTTGAAGCCTGTCATCTACTTCCAGTTTTTGCAAAATGCTTGCAACGTGGGCTTTTGTTGTATTAATACTTATAACTAAAATCTGCGCGATTTCCATGTTTGAATAACCTTCTGTCATAAGTTTAAGTATTTGCGTCTCGCGCGCAGTCAAGTCATAATCTTTTGCATTTTTTTCTGTGTTAAAACTTCTTGATGAAGTTGTTGCTTTCAAGACAATATGTGCAATGCTAGGGTCGAACCAGGCCGCTCCGTCGGCAACTGATTGAACCACTGTTACAAGTCTTTGTGGATTAATTTCCTTTGAACAATAGGCATTTGCCCCGGCTTGAAGACTATTTAAGACTTCATTTTCGTCGTTGTGAGAAGTCAAAATAATAATTTTTACATCTTTATTAGAGCTGCGAATTTTTTTAGTTGCTTCAATTCCGTTCATGTTCGGCAGGCCTAAATCCATAATTATTATATCAATAGGGTTGCTGTTGAATATATCGAGCGCTGTTTCTGCGGATTCTGCCTCGTAGATGTTTTCAATGTAATCTACACCTTCGAATGTCGTTTTTAATCCAAAGCGTGTTAATTCATGATCTTCAACTATAAGGATGTTTTTCTTCATATGCTAAGTTCCTTTTTGGCTGGCAGGTAGTCAGGGTTTAGTTTAAGACTTTTTTCAAAATTATTTGCTGCGTCTTTATCTAAACCTTGAGCCTTTGCAATCAATCCTTGATAATAATAATATCTAAAATCATTTTCGTCAATATATCCTGCAATTTTCAAATACTTTTTTGCCTGATTAAAGTTCTGTTTTTCAATCTCGACGCGAGCAAGATCTATCCAGGCTTCTTTAAAAGTATTATTTATCGCGATGGCTTTTTTAAGATAGGGGACTTCACGGTCTTTATCAAGCAAAGCCATGTGATAATAGGCTTGATAACAGTCAGAGCGGTTTTTGAGAATTCTTGCATAAATATCTTTGGCTTTTTTATCTTTTTCAAGCTGCTGGTAGGTTTCCGCAAGGCGTATCATCGGAAGCGGCGAATTTTTCTCATTGTCAACCGCTCTTTCGTAATACTTCAAAGCTTCTTTATATTCTTTGTTTCTAACATTTACATCCCCAAGAACCAAAAGTGCACAGACGTTATTTTTATCAATTTTGTAAGCCTTCATTGCCATGTCAGAGGCCTTTTCAAATTCTTTCATATCAAAATAAACTCTGGAAAGAAGCGCATAGACATCTTTGTTGCTTTTTTTCTTGTTTGAAACAGCGCCCTGCAATGTCCGCTGAGCCTTATTGAGTTCTTTTTCGTAGTAGTAGTAATAACCCAGATGATAATTTTTGCGATAATCGGCCTTTTGAATTTTATAAAGAATATACTGTTCAAGAGAGTTTATCTTTTGAGAATACTCTGCGGTGTAGAGATGCTGCTGTTTAATATAATCAACAACTTTGACAGCGTTTTGAGGCTTTTTGCCTTGAGCCAGAATTTCTGCTTTCAATTTTCTGTAATTTATGTTCTGCTGATTTTTGGAAATGGCATTGTCAGCGTATTTTACAGCATCGTTGTAGTTGTTAGCTTTAAGATAACCGAGCGCTGCAAGGTAATTTGCGTAATCAGACACGGCCAAAAGCGGTGCATTTTTCACTAATTCTGCGGTAGCTTCACGGCTTTGGTCATTGTAGATTATGTTTGAAAAAACTTCTCCCAGATAAATTTCGTCTTCTTTTTTGAGTGTGTATGAAGGATAGTAAAACCTTTTAGTTTCTTCTTTTAAAAGGTAAGAAATATCATCATCTCTAATTTTATTCAAGGCAAGTTCTGAAAGCGTATAGAAACCTAAATCAGCCATTTTTGAAGCCAACTGCATGTAAGCATAATCATTAGGTGCCATGCTTTCGATAAGAACCAAAAAATCGGCGTAGGCGGATTTTACATTACTTTGCATAAAACGGTTTAAGCCGATCGCGTATTGGTTATGAATATCATTTCTGGTTAAGGTTGCTTTTTTCGGTTCTGTGAATGAAATTTCTACATAAGGCGACGGGTTAAGAGGATTTGCAGGCTGGATCTGCTCGTAAAGATTTTGCGCTTGTACTGAGGCTGAGGCGCAATTTGATATTAAGAATATTAATGCTGAGAGTTTTAGCCAAGTTTTTTTCAAATTACATATCCTCTACGAGTTTACCACATTACCAGAATAATAGTAATTGAACAATTCTACAATACCTTTCTGGTCAGATGTTACATTTTCATTAAGGATAAAATTGTAAATATCCATTAATGTATAGCGGCTTAGGATTTCGGCGTCTTCAGATTTGAAACTGCTGTGATTTTCTGTTAAAAACACCTTGACGATTTTGTCAGCCGTAATCTTTAGAAATACATCGACTAAGCTTTTATCAAAATGGGTGCCGGAATCTTTAATCAGAATATCAATTACATTTTTAATTGGCATTTTATCACGATAGTGGCGTTTTGAGGTGATTGCGTCGAACACATCCGCAACCGCCAGAATACGTCCGCCATATGGAATATCTTCGCCCTTCAAGTGTCTGTAATATCCGCTGCCGTCGTATTTTTCGTGATGTGAACATGCGATTTCTGTTATTTCACGAAAATCATCTGTCATACAAATATTGTCCAAAATATTATGAGTAATTTTCACATGTTCCTGGATATGCGCATATTCTTCCGGAGTCAGTTTGCCTTCTTTTTGCAAAACACTGTCGCGAATACCTATCTTTCCAATATCATGAAGCGTTGCAGCCTTTTCAATAAGTTCTTTTGTTTTTTCATCAAGTTTAAGTTCGTCTGCCAAAAGCATTGCATAAAGCTTCACACGGCTTGAGTGGCCCGCTGTAATCTTGTCCCGCGCATCGATTGAAGCTGCTAAGGTATCAATAAAGCTTTCAAAAAGCTGCTTTTGCTCTTTGTAAAGTTCTTTTTGCTGTTCAAAAAGCTGCGCGTTTTCTAAGGCAATACTTGCGCTTCCGCCGATTGCAACAAGCAAATCTTCATCATTTTTCGTAAAAACACCGTCGATTTTGTTCAAAACCTGGAAGGCGCCTATGATTTCCTGGTTATTATTTTTAATCGGCATGCAAAGTATTGTTTTTGTTTTGTAGCCGGTTTTTAAGTCTACATCTTTATTGAAACGATTGTCTGTATAAGCATTTTCTATGTTCAATGTCTCGCCGGTTTTAACTACGTATCCCGCTAGCCCCTTATCTGCCGGAAAGCGGATTTCCTGGCTGTCCATACCTAAAGCAACCTTTGACCAGATTTCATTTTTTTCTTTATCGTAGATGAAAACTGTACATCTGTCTGCTTGCATGGCGTTTTTGGTTTCTTCCGCAATTACTTTTAACAAAACGTTAATATCGGTTAAGGCGGTGATTGAGCGGCCAATTTTTACAAGAGAAACAAGCGGGTCGCTGTGTACCGGAATTGTAAAATCACTGCCGCTTTCAATTTGTTTAATTCTGCTTAGTATATACCCTATAAGTTTAAATTCATCCTCTTCAACAGCGTAATTCTTGGCATTTTCATAGTGAAGAAGCGCGACTTTATCATTTTTTTCAGAGTAGCAGAGGCTACCTGTAACGAATTCATACACAAGCTTTGCCGTTATTGAATTTGAATAATCCGCCATATAAGCCCCATCGTTTATTAGGGCAAGAGAGTTTCTGTAATTATTTCTGTCAATTATGTAATCCGTCAGCCCGATAAAGCTCATGCATACCGAAATATATGAAATTTCATTAACACTTTTAAAACATTTTAATGCATCGTTCAAATCTTTTTTAGCCTGATTTGCGTTGCTGTTATGAAGATCAATAAGCGCTTTTTGTATTAAGCTTTTGCCTTTTTCTAAGATGCTTTTTACATTTACTTCTGAATTGTCTAATTCTCTATTCATTCCCACAAACTATCCTTTTACCTGTTTCTTTTTTTATTATACAATATTTTTGAGAAGAATACAATCATAAAAATATTGGAGAAATGTTAAGTATGAAAAAAATTACAATCCTTATTCCGGTGTACAACGAGGTTACGACATTGGAAAAAATTCTGGAAAAAGTTGAAAATGCCAGTTTTTGCGGTCTCGAAAAGGAAATTATCCTAATTGATGATTACTCAACCGACGGAACCCGTGATATTTATCCGCGCCTGCCGTACAAAGTTCTCTACCATGACTACAACCAAGGCAAAGGTGCCGCGCTCAGAACGGGTTTTAAAGAGGCAAGCGGCGATATTATTGTAATTCAGGACGCTGATTTGGAATACGATCCGGCGGATTATGAACCGCTTGTGCAGCTTGTGAAAGACGGTAAAGCCGATGTTTGCTACGGCACAAGGTTAAAAGGCGGAAAGCCTTCACGCTCTTTTATGTTCCACCATTTGCTCGGAAACAAGTTTTTGTCATTTTTGACAAACCTGCTTTACGGCTCTACGCTTTCTGACATGGAAACTTGTTATAAGGCGTTTAAGGCTGATTTCATCAAAGGAATTGAAATTAAATCAAACAGATTTGATTTTGAGCCGGAAATTACCGCTAAAGTTTTAAAACGCGGCGCAAGATTGTATGAGCTTCCGGTTTCGTATTACGGACGGGAATTCGCTGAAGGCAAAAAAATCACCTGGCGCGATGGTTTCCACGCGATATGGGCCTTGATAAAATTCAGATTCACTGATTAATAGAAGAAAGGATAAAATATGAAAAAAATCTTTTTAACATTATTTTTCTTATTTATGTCTTTTGCATCACTTTCTACAGTTATTGCTGTTTTTGAAAATATTATTGCTTGTACAATGGAGTTATTAAATATTGAAAGAAAAAAGGCTGTAATCATTAATTTTGTTTTAATTACCTTACTTTCATTACCTTGTGCTTTAGGATTCAATGTTTTAAGCAATATTCAAGCATTAGGTGCAGGTTCTACAATTTTAGATTTAGAAGATTTTATTGTTAGTCAGTTATTGTTGCCATTAGGCTCACTTGTTTATTTATTATTCTGTACATCTCGCTTAGGATGGGGATTCAAGAATTATCA
>USGC01000105.1 GCA_900554095.1 uncultured bacterium | reverse complement strand
TCTGGAAGATTTGGTACGCATTATTACCCAAGGAAAGTATGGTGGCGACTGCGATATTACCCGTGAGGAATGGCAGGAAGAAAAAGCCAATATTGCAAATAAACGGGAACAATTACAAAGAACGGCTGAAAAATACGCGGATATAAGCAAAGATATCCAAATTACTGTTAATGAAGTCTTGGATATTGCGGCAAATGTTTCTGATATTATGAAAGAGGCGAATCCTACTCAAGAAAATAAATTACTTAGTCTTATGCTTGCGGAATGTTATCAGGACGGGCAGAAACTGATTTACAAATTGCAAAAGCCTTTTGATAAGCTGGTTAACCTCAAAAATGCTAATACTTGGTTTGATTTTGATAAATCCGACATCAAAGAATATGAAACTATGGCTGAGAAAGTGCAGATGTATAAGATTGAGTGAGTGTGTGAAGGTAAAAAGTAGTTTAATAAATATATAAATGTTTTGTTTTTAATTTTAGTGTATTTATCATAGTGGTCAGGTTTAACTTAATATAATGGGATAATAGATGCAAAAATGGAAACAAGCATTATCTAAGAAATATTTTTATCATCTGTATAATCTTTTAAGCGAACATCCATGGATATTAGAGAAACAAAAAGCATTAGAAGATTTATGGTCAATATGCGATGATGATAAGAAAAAAATTCTAATTATAGATCTTTTGAAACGGTTTCAATTGATTACTGAAGATACTAGGCGGCCATTAGAGAGGGATATTTTTAATCAAATTTTGAATGTATGGCAATTACCACCTGAAAATATAGTGTTTCTTCCAATTGCATATAAGGAAGAATTGGATGGTTCTTTGTGGATTTTAGATTCATTAAAGCAGAATTTACCTGATGTTATTTCGTCTAAAAAACTTTTGAATCATTTAATGTATTGTAATGACACCAGTTTATGCGGAGAAGATAAATATCTAATAATTGTTGATGATTTTATTGGTTCAGGACATAAACTTTCAAGAAAATTAAAATATGCAAAAGAACATTCTGTATGTAAAAAAATATATTGCGTTTGCCCTGTAGGTATGAATGCTGGTATAAGATACCTAGAGGACAATTTTCCGGATATTGGTTTCTTCGTTTCCAAACGTTTGGAAAAAGCTGTTTCTGATTATTATAGCGATGCAGACGATCGAAAAGGAACACTGCAAGATTTAACAAATAGTTATAGACTGAAAAAAAGAATACATTATCTTGGAGTCGGTGAAGCTGAAGCTTTATTTTCATATAAAAATCGTAATATTCCTAATAATGTATTTCCTATATTTTGGGGGGAGAATGATAATAATTTTGAAAAGTTTTTTCGGAGAAGAAAATGATAGATAGTGAAGAAAGAGTTATATTAAAAGAGTTATTTTCTCAAAAAAATGGTATAGAGTTGTTTTGGTTTCACCAATATAAAGGATTATCAGTTGCCCAAATTTATAAAGCAGTAAAATATTTATCATCTTTGGGATTGGTTGCACAAGATGGGCAAAAAGTATATATTGAAGAAGCTAAGAAGATTACAATTTTGAAAAAATATAGAGATTTTTTTTGTGGAATTGAGGAAAACTGGAAAAATAAAATTGATTATTATAAAAATATAACGAATACTCTAGAAAAAGAATTGAAAGGTTTTAGGTGATAATGACTAGAAATGAAGTGGTTTCGCTTCGATAGTTTAAGCTGATGTTAAAGGTTCACGCATTGATATAAATTCTTTATATCAATGCATGTTCCAGCTGACGCTTCCACATTTAAATAAAATCTAACGCTTTTATTTAAATGAAAAAAAGTAATCTTATAGGTTACAAGAAAATCAAGTATTATGTAGTTGTTATCACCTAAATGTTTGCGTGATGTTTAATAGTGATAGCTTTAGGTCAATTGCAGAATTATTTGGAATGAAAGTTAGTGATTTTTATTTATTAACCAAAAATCCAGATATATTTTATTGTACATACAAAATACCAAAAAGAAGTGGGGGGTATAGGAAATTATCTGCTCCATCTTTAAGGCTTATGGCAATTCAGCGCTCTATTTTAAATTATATCTTAAAACCAAACTTCGCTCCTTTGGATTGTTGTGTTGGGTTCGTTTCTGATAAAAGTATCTTAGATAATGTACGTCCACATCTAAAAAGAGATTTCATTTTTAAGACCGATATAAAGGATTTCTTTCCTTCAATAAGTTTAAAGAAGGTGCAACAACTTTTCCTTGAATTAGGATATTCGTGTGAGGTTAGTAGGATATTAGCTAAATTGTGTTGTAAAAATTATTGCCTTCCTCAAGGAGCGCCAACAAGCCCAATGATAAGCAATATGATTTTACATAAAATTGATGAAAAAATTATGAACTTATGCAAAGAAAAAGAGTTAGTTTATACACGATATGCAGATGATATTACAATTTCCTCAACGAAACAAATTGATAAAAATTTAGAAAAAGAAATAGCAAGGCTTTTGGCTGAGCATAATATGGAGTTAAATTATAAGAAAACACATTTTTATGGGCCTAAAAGTAAAAAAATTATCACTGGTATATCTATTTCTTCAGGAAGCCCTATGTTACCAAGGCAAACAAAGCGAGCTTGGCGGCAAGAAATTAATATGATACAAAAATTTGGCTTGTTGAAGCATATGGAAAATACTAAACAATTAAATCCGCTATTTATTCCAAGTTTAAAAGGAAAATTGTTATTTTGGAAACATATTGAACCCACTAATAAGTTTATAGACAAGGGTTTTATCGTTTTAGATGAGGCCTTGAAAGAGTTAGATTGAATTTCTCTTTGTGATTTTTAATTTAAATGGCTCGTGAATTGTGAGTTAAGCATCACCATTTCAAACGGCAGGTATTGAAACTGCCGTTTTTCTTTTATAAATCAGTTGTTTAACTGAGTTCGATTAAAAAACGTGTTTGGGGAGAAGTTTCCGAACTCGTTTATATAAAAAGCTTTACATTTGTTTTGGGGTATTTATAATCGTGGCAAAATTATATGATTATGTTTAACAATTTTAAATTTTTATTATGGAAACAAATATGATTGATAGATGCCTTGCAAAAGTAGAGGCGGGAAATGTGGTCAAGCGCTATATTTGTGAAGAATTGTTGTTTTTTTATACCTTATGGGAAAAAAAGAAGCACACGTCTGGATGGTTTAAAGGTGCATTTGGAAAAAAACGAGAGAATGTTTGGTTCTTGTTTAAAATTTGTTCTTCAAGTTATGTCGCTAATAGTCAGGATAATCTTTTTCAGATATTTAATGACTGGAAGTATAAAGAAGCTTTGAGAAACTTTCGCAGAACAGAGTTATCTTTTTTATGTGAACCGCATCCTGTGAAGTTAGGCGGTTATAATTGTTCCAACCCATGTATTTATGGGGCAAAGTTTAAATGGGACGAGGCTGATTTGGATTTTAGCTGGGCGTCATTGGAAACTATCGTGAAAGTAATCGAAACTTCGGAAATGTTGTCAGCCTATGCTGCAATGATTAAAATTTGTGTTCAAAAGTTTACGGAAGATGATGACTATTTTAATACAAAACATCCGGTTCCTTCAGAGTGTTTCATCGGTTCAACTGTTGGCTTTTGGGATATGTAAGGTCAGAAAGCGGTAATTTGTATATCCGGTTTCATCAATAAAAAAATCCTCTGTAAAACAGAGGATTTTTTTATTGATGTTTATCTTATCCAGTTGATGTCTTTTTTTACGACTTTGGCTGGGTTTCCCGCGATCATCAGGTTATTTTCCGGAAATTTTTTGACGACGACACTTCCGGCGCCGATTATACAGTCAGAGCCGATTTCAGAGTTTTTAAGAATTATTGCGCGCATTCCGATCCAGACGTGGTCTCCGATTATTACTTGTTGAGGATGGTTGGTAATTTCTCCGGATTTGTTTATGATGTCATGCGCATCGTTGTCACGGATTGTAACGTCGGAAGCCAGCATGCAATCTTTGCCGAGGATTATTTTGCCGCCTTTTGAACAGAGGAAAGCTTTGTTTATCATGGAAGTATCCTGTCCGATTTTGACGTAACCTCCGTCCAGTATTTTTACCATGGAGTTTTTGATATAATTTTTGGAGCCTTCAAAAATGAAAGTTCCGCAGTTTCCTTCAATCCAGACGCTAAAGTCGGTGAAATCCGTCGGGGTATTGATGATGACTTTGTTGCAATTGCCGATTATGGTCAACTCAAGTCCTTTAATCTTTTTTATTTTTTTACCGTTTTCATCAAGAAAGGTGATTTCATTATTTTGGCCGTGTACCTTCATCGGGCGATCCTTTGTGTGAATTTTATTCTGAATCATTTTATATGAATGTTTGTAAAAAGCAGATTAATAATAAAAAAGATTATTTTCTTTTAGAAAAAATTATATTGAAAGCATATGCATTATATATTATAATGTAAAGCAGTAAAATGTTTTTGAAAGGCGGTATAATATGTCAGCAGCTAATTTTGCTTTTATAGCAGTTGTAAATATGATGCTTCAACAGAGAAGAGCGGCGGAGGAACGTGCTCGTAGAGAAGCGAAAGAGCGTGCCAGGATAGAGCAGGAAACGGCTGAATATAACCGAATAAAAGAAAGTGCGTTGAAAAAGGCATCTGAGCCGGAAAAAGTTCTGGCAACTTATTCTAACGGGCAAGTTAAAGAGAAAAACGCATACGGTTATCATTATGAATATTATGAAGACGGCAAGACAAAAAGTGTTACGAATGTTACCGGTAAGATACAGGAATATGACGAGGAAGGAACGTTAAGACGGGAGTTTATTCCCTATGGCGGTGAATATATCTATGATTCATTGGGGCGTCTTATTAAGGAAAAAGACTCTTTGGGAGCAAAAGAATATTTTTACTATGGTGACAGTCATTGCAAAGAACATGTGATAGTTAAAGACGAAACAGACGAAATAACCTCATATCGGCATCTGACAAAAGAAGGCCGGGACAACACGGAAGACTATTTGCACAGATTGGAGAAGATAAAACGTTTAAAAGATATTGTGGCAAAAAAATATGGCCGAGAAGAAGACAAAGACGGAAATGTTTCGTATGATATGACGAAAGACACTTCAAAAGGGAGCGTTTTAACTTTTAAAGACAGAATGTTGGCAAGAGTAAAAGAGGCATTTGAAAAATAAATACTATTTGTAAATTTTGAGGCAGACTGAACAAAACGATTTGTCGGAATATCGGAACGGCACCTTGTTAAAGGTGCCGTTTAAAAATGATAAATTCATCTGAATTAATAGTTCAGCCAGATTATCTTGTTTTTTTGTTTCTTATTTGCTTTGAATACCTTATAGGAAAGGAAAAGCAACAGAATGCTCCAGCAGGCATAAAAAACAATGCCGCCGATGACCAGAGGATGTTCAAGTTTTTGAAATTTGGCGGCCGCATAGAAAAGGAGTATTGTGTTGGCAGCCAGCGGCCATAAATAAAAGCACATTATCCATCGAATGATGTTTTGATGTGTTTTGTAAGCGGCTATTGCTTCTTCGGTTTCTGCATACAAATAAGCATGTTGCTTTTCGTAAATGTCAATTACCGGATAGCGGCTTTCCTGCGGGGGTATGCCAAATCGAATTTGAAACAGGTCAATTGCCTGATTAATCGCTTGTTGTTCCATAATGATATTTTTTAATGGTTAGACATAATACTTTATTATCGGTGTTATTTATAGAATATATTTGTTTTTTTATCAAGGGTAATGGTGATGTGGCGGCTGTTTGGATTATACGGTTATAATTTTGATGATTTTTGAGCCGGTGAAAATATTCTTTACTGTAAATCGTAATTGTTTATGATGTTCGGAAAGGGAGAAAACGGACGAGACCGTTAGTTTGCTGATTTTGACGGGAGGAGAATAACATGTTTTATAAAACAGATTATAATTCGCCGGTCGGCAATATTACTTTGGGAGCCGACGGAGAACATATTGTGGGGTTATGGATAAAAGGGCAAAAATATTTTGCCGATACGGTCAAGGAAAAAATGTTTCAAAATGATGATTTACCGGTGTTTCAGAAGGCGAAGAACTGGCTGGACAGGTATTTTCGCGGCGAAAAACCGGAAATTTCCGAACTGCCGCTGGCTCCGAAGGGCGGGGAGTTCAGGCAGATGGTTTGGAAGATTCTTTGTGAAATTCCTTCGGGACAGGTGTGGACCTACGGCGGGATAGCCGCGATAATTGCTGCAAGAACGGGAAAGAAAACAATGTCAGCGCAGGCTGTCGGCGGTGCCGTCGGGCATAATCCGATTTCAATTATCATTCCCTGTCACAGAGTCGTGGGCTCAAACGGCGATT
>USGC01000104.1 GCA_900554095.1 uncultured bacterium | reverse complement strand
GGAAAAAAATTAACCCCCTTGCAAACTGACCAAAATAATGTTATAATGAATAATAGATTTAGCAAATGCGAGGTTAATATGAAAAAAGGGTTTACATTAGCAGAGGTTCTAATAACCCTCGGCATAATCGGAGTGGTTGCGGCAATGACAATGCCGACACTTATTGGAAAATATAAAGAACGTGAAACTATTACAAAATTAAAAAAAATTAATTCCGTAATGAATCAGGCCTTTTATATGGCTGTGAAAGATCATGGCTCTCCGGAGTTGTGGGGTTGGTCGGCTTCCATATTTTCAGAAGAAGATGATGCAAAGGAACAAACCGACAAGGGTAAAAATGTTTTTATTGATAAGATTGCTCCTTATTTAAAAACGACATCAATATGCCGTTTTGGTGAAAGTTGTCGAAATAACTCAAAATATAAACGGGATGTCTATTCTCTTGATGGCACTCCAAAGCGTGGAGATAATTTTTTTGGTACTCCTGCAATTATGCTGGCAGACGGTTCAACAATAGAAGATTTTTGGGTTTCGTCTAATGATTGCAGCTATAATTACGGAGCATCAAAGCCTTTACATAATGCCGTTTGTGCGGAAATTTGGGTTGATATTAACGGCGTAAAGAAACCTAATGTAATTGGAAAAGATATTTTCTGGTTCTTTATGTCAAGATATGGGATATATCCCGGCGGATTGCAAGATCAGGGTGATTACTTTGCGCAGCGTTGTAATTTAGCACATCCTGGTGATGGTAACGGCTATGCTTGTGCGGCTTGGGTAATTTACAATGAAAACATGGATTATTTAAGATGTAACGATCTTTCCTGGAACGGCAAACGAAAATGCTCAGAGTAATTTTGCGTAACACTGAGGGCAGTGGACTTCTTTACGATAATCTTCACAAGTATCTACCTGCGTAACTACTGGGGGCGGTGGACTTCTTTACGATAGTCATTGCAAATATCTACCTGCGTAGCAGATGTCTTTTTTAATTTGCGTCTTTAATTCATCTAAAGATGCAAATTTTTGTTCTTTTCTGAGCATTTTTGTGAATTCAATATTTATAATCTCACCGTAAATATCTTTGTCGAAATTTAAAATATGAGTTTCAACGATAGGGTTTTTCCCTTGCACTGTTGGACGCTGGCCAAAGTTTGTTACACCTTGATATTGTTCACCTTTTAGAGTAACTTTAGTCGCATATGCCCCAAACGGCAGTGTTATTAATTCCGACGGATAAAGCAGATTGGCCGTGCGAAATCCGAGTTCTCGTCCCAGCTTTTGCCCTTCAATAACCTTTCCTGATATAGAAAACTCAGCCCCAAGCATCTCATTTGCTTTTGCGATTAATCCGTTTGAAAGTGCGTTGCGGATTTTTGTACTGCTAATTGTAACACCGTCAATTTTTTGCGGAGGTACTTCATAGTATTTGTAATTATACACATTCTGCATTTTTCCCAAATATTCTACATCACCTGTCTTTTGTGTGCCGAAGTGGTGGTTAAATCCGGTTGTAATAGCTTTGGGGCGGAAATTTTTTATCAAAATGTTTTTTAGATATTCTTCAGCAGTTAAATCTTTAATTTTTTCAAAATCAAGTTCATAAATAAAATCAATTCCAAGTTTTGCAATACGTTTTTCTCTTTCTGTTCTTGATAAAATGTATTTAGGACATACCCCGTTAAAAAAGCAACAAGGATGATCTTTGAAAGTTACAACAGCTGATTTAATATTATTTTTTTTAGCAAAATCTACGGCGTTTTTAATTACAGCCTGATGTCCAAGGTGTACACCGTCAAAGTAGCCGAGAGCAAGAGATAAATGTATGTTTTCATTGACATCGGTGAATATCTGCATAATCTCATTATATATAAAAAATAAAATCATGAAATGTTTCAGTTATATATTGGCTTAAATTAGAGAATTGTTACAAAATATAAAGATAGCTTTTTTTGAGTTCAAATTCAGTCATATCAAGCGTCGCAAGGTGTGAGCTCAAATAACGTTCAGGCAATTCCTTATATTTTTCGTTCTGTAAGTTTAAAGCATTTTTTTTTAATGCAAAATATCTTAAAACTCAAAAATAATAAAAAACGAGGTCGGCTGGGAAATCTCAGCCGGCTTTTAAATTTTTTATATAAACGCAAAAAAATAAATTTACAGCTTTTAATGTAGTATGAGAATTTTAAATAATCAATATCAAAATTATAATAAGCCATCTTTCAAGTCGAAGATTGATCCTATAACAGTTCTTGAGGCTGTACGCGGAGATCTGTATAACTTTACAGTTCTTGATAACGTGCCGAGAATAAATGCTCTGGCACGAATAACCGAAATTCCTAAAGAACGAATTATAGAAAAAACTCAAAACCAAACAAACTTGAAGTCTTTCATGTCTGCAATCGGTGCTGTGATTAAGAATAGATATCCGCAATATGAAAAAGCGTCAGAACAGTTTGAGAAACGATTAGCCCGACGACTTGAGAAGAATGGCGAAATTACTTTGATTGATCTTTTTGATTGTACGGAGGCTTTTGCTAAAAAATTCAACTATTCTGCTGACATAAACTTCAATGAGGGGGAAAAAAAGTTTTTTAATAACTTTTTAGATAAATGTATTTAAAAACTCCGGTCATATTAACCGGAGCTTTATTAATTATTTATGATTTTGAACGGTGCTTTTGAGGTGAAGTTCTCTCAATTGCTGGAGTGAGGCTTCTCCCGGCGCGTCGCTCATCAAATCTTTAGCCCCGGAATTTTTCGGGAATGCGATTACATCGCGGATGCTGTCAGTTCGGCAAAGAAGAGCAACAAGTCTGTCCAAGCCAATTGCTAAACCTGCATGTGGCGGAGTTCCGTATTGAAGCGCGTTCACCATAAATCCGAATTTTTCTTTAGCTTCATCTTCAGTTAAGCCTAAAGCTTTGAAGATCGCTGATTGAACTTCGGAAGAGTGAATTCTGACAGACCCGCCGCCAAGTTCTGTTCCGTTGTAAACAATGTCATATGCAATTGACTTAACATTGCCCAAATCACCGGCTTTAAGTTTGTCTAAATCTTCAATACATGGTGATGTGAATGGGTGGTGCATTGCCATAAATCTGCCTTCTTCATCAGACCATTCAAACATTGGGAAGTCAACAACCCATAATAAATTATGTTTGCTTTCATCAATCAAATCAAGACGTTTGCCGAAATACAGCCTCAATCTTCCCATAATGTCATAAACGAGTTTTGGCTTGTCTGCAACAAAGAAAATAATATCGCCGGCTTCGGCTTTTGCGCGTTCCTGAATTTGTTTTGCCTGTTCTTCTGTAACGAATTTCATAACAGGAGATTTTGCGGTGCCGTCTTCTAAATAAATAATATTTGCAAGAGCCTTTGCGCCAAATGATACAGCAAGTTTTGTAATATCGTCAATATCTTTTCTTGAGAATTTAGCGCCGCCCGGAATTCTGATACCGCGGACAATTCCGCCGTTTTCAAGCGTGTCGCGGACGATTTTGAATTCTGATTTAAGAATAATATCGCCGATATCAAACAATTCTAAGCCAAAACGTGTATCCGGTTTATCTGAACCGTATCTGTCCATTGCTTCCTGCCATGGCATTTGAATGAATGGCGGCTTAACTTCAACGCCTGCGGCTTTAAATGTTTCAACGATTAAACCTTCAACACATTTAATGACGTCTTGCTGTTCAACAAAAGACATTTCAAGGTCGATTTGAGTAAATTCCGGCTGGCGGTCTGCACGAAGGTCTTCATCGCGGAAACATTTTGCGATTTGATAATATCTTTCAATACCTCCAACCATTAACAATTGTTTAAAGATTTGTGGTGATTGAGGTAGTGCGTAGAATTTACCCTCTTGAACACGAGATGGTACGAGATAATCTCTTGCACCTTCGGGTGTTGTTTTAATCAAAATCGGCGTTTCAACTTCTAAGAAATCTTCGCCGTTAAGATAACTTCTCGCCGCCTGACAAATTTTGTGGCGCAAAGTTAAGTTGTGAAGCATATTTTCGCGTCTGATATCGAGATATCTGTATTTCAAGCGAACATCTTCCGAAACATTTTCATCATCCAGAACAAACGGCAAAGTTTTTGCTTCAGAAAGAATTTCAACAGATTCAGGATACATTTCAACCTGCCCGGTTGCGTATTTTTCGTTGTAAGTTTCTTCAGGTCTTCTTGTAACTTTACCTTTTACGCAAATTACGTATTCAGAACGTAATTTTTCAAAAACTTTGTGAACTTCGGGGTTAATCTGCGGGTTTGCAACAAGCTGGAAAAATCCTGTTCTGTCTCTCAATTCCACGAATAAAATTCCACCCAAATCGCGGATTGTTGCAGCCCAGCCTGAAAGTGTAACTTCTTCATTAAGGTTGTTTAAATTAAGCTCTCCGCAATTGCGGTTTTTCAATTTAGTTGTTATCATTTTCATTTCCTTATTAATTTTAAACGTCTGATAATATCATAGCAAAAACATAAAAAAATGAACGAAAATTTATATTTTTATAACAAAACACACAGTTTTTTTTAATTCTGTGTGTTTTTATCATTGTCTTTGATTTGTAAAAATTACTTTTTGTCGAACATTTGCTTAATGCCGTCAACGGATGAGAGGATGCCGGTTGCTTCATAAGGCATATAAACAACTTTGTTGTTTTCGCCTTCTGTAATAGAAGATAGCGTTTCAAGATACTTCATCGCAATAAGGTATTTATCAGGCTGACCTTTGTCGGCTAACGCATCAATAATTCTTCTGATTGCTTCTTTTTCTGCATCAGCTTCAATTATGCGTGCTTGGGCTATACCTTCGGCTCTAAGGATTTCTGATTGTTTGGCGCCTTCTGCTGAACGGATTGCGGCCTCTTTTTCACCTTCTGCTTTTCTAATAGCAGCTTCTTTAAGCCCTTCGGCTTCTGTAATAGTAGCTTTCTTTTCTCTGTCAGCTTTCATTAATTTATCCATTGAAGCCTGGATGTCAGCCGGCGGGAATATGTCCTGAATTTCAACACGGTTAACTTTTACACCCCATTTGTTTGTTGCTTCATCAAGCGTTGTGCGAAGTTCATCGTTAATTTTGCCGCGGGATGTCAGAGTTTCTTGCAAATCCATTTGACCTACAAGGTTTCTGAGGGTTGTCTGAGTTAATTTTTCAATAGCTTCCGGCAGGTTTTCAATTTCGTAAACTGCGCTTTTGGCATCAACGATTTGGAAATAAATCAAAGCATTAATCGTAATAGAAACGTTGTCTTTTGTAATAACGTTTTGGCGTGGAAAGTCGTACATTTGTTCTCTTAAATCAATACGATCAACAGACTTTACGTAGTAGTAATTCTGTCCGTCTAAACCTCTTTGGGTTACTTTTTTGTAAATTCCGCGAGGTGCTTCAAGTATTGGGAAAATAAAATTCGGCCCGGCTTTCAATGTTTTTTCGTATCTTCCCATTCTTTCTATAATAACTTCCTGCTGCTGTTGAACGATGATAATTCCCTTGAAAACATACACAAGAAGTGCTGCAAATAAAATCCATAATAATAAAGACATGTTAATTCCTTTCTTTTAAACTCTTTCTACTGTAAAAACAAGGCTTTCATTTTTAACTATTTTAACTTCACATCCAACAGGAATTTCATCATCAAACTCAGTTCTTGCTTCCCATCTTTCATCATAAATAGTTATTGCTCCGGAAGTTTTGGTTACAGGGGCGATTACCTTGGCTAATTTGCCTATGTACTTTCCTTCAATGCCGGTTAAATCTTCAGGAGAGGTTTTGCTTTTCAAAAGCAGCGGTCTCAAGAATATTATAGAAACAAGAGACAATGCTGCGAATGCAATAGTCAACGTTACCCAGCTGTGAACAAATACAGCAATAATTGCAGTTATAAAAGCCCCAAAAGCAAGGTTTAAGAAAAACACAAGTCAACTTGGTCGGTATTTTTACCGGCGGTGTCGTTGATGAAGCGTTCTTGGAAGATTTGGAATTCCAAATGATTTCCGCCGACATCGGCGTGGAGACCAGCGCTCTGATTCTTGAGCGGCTGAGAGAAAGAATTAAGCTGAAAGGGCTCAAAACACAGGACGAAGTGAAAGTCGCCCTCAAAGAGATCATTGCAGATATCCTGAGACCGTGTGAAGCGTCCCTGAATTTCGATGAACATAAGCCGCTTGTCATCATGATGTGCGGCGTTAACGGTGCCGGCAAAACGACGACAATCGGTAAGTTAGCGAAGCATTTTGCCCAGCTGAACAAAAAAGTTCTTCTGGCAGCCGCAGATACGTTTAGAGCGGCCGCAAAGGAGCAACTGGCTGTCTGGGGTGA
>USGC01000103.1 GCA_900554095.1 uncultured bacterium | reverse complement strand
AAATTATGCGCAACTGCTGCGTCATTGTTGATCAAAACGAAAGAAAACAAATTATTATTGATAAAGCAAAAGCCGAAGCTGAAAAACTTGGTGCAGAGCCTTATTACACAGATGATTTACTGGATGAAGTTACATTTATTACAGAGTACCCTGTTCCAGCAGTGTGTGAATTCAGTCCTGAATACTTAAGACTTCCGCAAGAACTTGTAATTACAGTAATGGCGGTTCACCAAAGATACTTTGCGCTTTTGCAGAATAAAAAACTTATCAATAAGTTTATTACAATGACTAATTATATTGGCGATGAATTTGCAAATATTAAAGCCGGTAATCTTCGTGTAGTTAAAGCAAGATTGGACGATGCAGTATTTTTCTTCAACGAAGACACCAAAAAACCTCTTGAAGCTTATGTAGAAGCTCTTAAAGGCGTTACTTTCCAAAAGGGTATGGGCTCAATGTATGACAAAACCCTCCGCTTAAAAGCATTGTCAAAATTAATCGCAAAAGAAATCGGAGTTAAATCTGACTATATTGAGCGGACAGCACTTTTAGCAAAAGCTGATTTGACCACAAATTTGGTATTTGAATTCACAGAACTTCAAGGTTTTATAGGTTCAGACTATGCGCGTGTTTCAGGTGAAGCAAAAGAAGTTTGTGAAGGTATTAAAGAGCATTATTTTCCGCTAAATGCAGAAAGCGAAACAGCAAAAGGAATTGAAGGACAAATCGTCGGCATAGCTGATAAAATCGACACAATTTCTGCTGTGTTTGCTGAAGGCAAAAAACCGACCGGATCCTCAGATCCACTCGGAGTAAGACGTGCGGCTCTTGGTATTATCAGAACTATCTTAAACAATAATTTAAAAATTGATTTGAATAAGTTGATTACAGAAACGCTCCTTATGCTTCCTGTTAAAACCGAAGGCGCTAACCTTGCGGATAAATTTAAAAATGCCGCAGGCTCTTGTGTAAGCCGTGTTTCCGGAAAAGTTTCGGATGAGATAACAGAATTCTTTATTCAAAGATTGATTATCTTCTTGTCTGACAAATATCCGAAAAACGTTTTGGAAAGCTGTGCCGCAAACAAAAATCCTATTGAAGATTTGAATGATTATATTGAAAGAGTTAAAGTTGTTTCAACTCTCGATTGCCCTGCACTGCTTGAGAGCGCAAACAGAGTTATAAGAATTTTAAAAGAAGATTCTAAGAAAAGTGTTGAGAAAAAACTTTTCAAAGAACCTGCTGAAAACATGCTTTATACTCAAATTCAAACAGTCGATGAACAAACGGATTACAACAAATATTTGCAGCAGCTTATAGACATAAACCCGTCTGTTGAAAAATTCTTTAATGATGTTTTGGTGATGGATGAGGATGAAAAAGTAAAAGAAAACCGTCTTGCACTTTTAACAATGTTGAAGAAAAAGTACAGTGTATTAGCGGATTTCAGCAAATTATAAAGAATTGTAAATAAACTGATGAAATAAGTAAATTATTTTTTTCAGAGTATTTTATAATAGTACAAAAGGAACAAACGTAGAAAAAGTTAGAGGTAGTAGTTCATGCTTAACCGAATGAAAAATTTAAAAATAGTTAAAAAATTGAAACAGGAAATTTCACCGAAATTACGCTGGTTAAATTTTGCCTCTAAAAATATAGACAAATCATCTGAAGATTATATAAGAATGGTTACAGGTCTTGATGATTTGAAATCAAATTCTGACGAACGAAGGCTGGAAGCAATGGTCAGAGAACAACTTAAAGAAGAGTTTCCGAATATCGAAAACATGAAATCTTATGAGTTACTAGTCGATGCTGTTATGCATAATCTAAAGAAAAAACAGCTTCAAGCCACAGATAACATTGATTTTTCATAAAAATCATATATTTAGTTATCAATTATTCAATAACACTCCATGTAAAGGGGTGTTATTTAGTTATATAGGTAATTCAGCCAATTGAAAGTGCTTTGTAAGCAGTATATTTTATTTTTCGAGGAGAGAATTATGACTATAACAATTATTGGTGTAAATTTACAAAACAGAGAAGAAACTTCAATTGAATTCCAAAGCATCTTAACAACTTACGGCTGCAAAATAAGAACCCGTATAGGTCTTCACCCGTCAGAACAAGACGTTTGCTTAAACCGCGGGATAGTCCTTTTAGAAGTCAAAGGCGATGCAGAAGATTTAATTGGTGCACTTTCAAAATACTGGTCTGTCCAGACAATGAAATTTGAATAATAAACTTTTGTAAATTTTAAAAGATTAAAATAGCAAAATAGATTATTCACAAGTCTTCTAAATTATGGGAATTTTGAAATAAATGCTAATGCCCATATATCTCAATATTTCGAATAATTCATTTAAATCGGCAAACAACGCGAAAAACCAGCAGCCGCCGAATAATTCAAAGCAACCAATCCGTACAAGCATTTTTTATATAAATGATTTCCATGGCAAATCAATTAACCTTGAGCGCACGATGACAGCATCTAATGCTTATGATAATTTTACACCGTCGCAGCCTACAGATAAGCTTAAATTTTCGTCCGGCGATATAATGCTGGGTGAGATTGAGAATGTTAACCGTGTGGCTGTTACCGGGCAAAATGCCATGAATATTAAGGCCTCTGCTGTAGGTAACCACGAGTGCGACAGCCCGAACAATATAGAAAAAATTATCCCAGATATGAAATACAGGCTTTTAGCTTGTAACATAGATTTAAAATCAGGCAATCCTTTAAGCAAAAAAATTGAAAAATCTTATGTTCAAGAAATTAACGGACATAAATACGGCGTAATAGGCGCAGGGCCTACTGATCTTATTTCAAGGTTGAAATACAGCACAATCTTTGCAAATCATGATGTCCATAATATAAAAGCAACAATAGACGATATCCAAGACGAAGTGAACAAGCTTAATCAACAAGGAATAGATAAAATTATTCTTTTATCACACTTGGGCTATGGTTATGACCGCCGCATAGCACAGGAAACACAAGGGATAGACGTAATTCTTGGCGGACATTCTCATAACCTTGTAAAAGACGTTAAAGAGGGCGAAAACCTTCTTTACAGTAAAAAGGGTGAACCGGTAGTAATTACTCAGGCCGGGCGCGACGGGAAATTCTTTGGAATTTTAAATTTAGAATTTAATGATAAAGGTGTAATTACAAAGGTTCAAAACAATGTTACAAGCACGCGGGGTTTCAAACGAAATGCGCCTATTCGCCATGTATTTGAAAAGATTCTAGGTAAACCGCACATTGTCGGATACGTTAATCACGCGGCTCCTCCGGTTGAAAATGATTTAATTGACCCTAATCCTCATGCGCAGTTTTTAGTTGACTGTATGCGAAATACTTTGAATACAGATATTGCACTTTTTAACGCCGCGACTGTTAGAGGGTACTTTGAATCAGGTGCATTAGACAGCCGTGTTCTGGATGATTTGTCTCCTTTTAAAAACCGCATGGTTGTTGCAAAGTATACAGAAAAAGAAATTGTCGATGCGATCAAAGTAGGAGCAAAATCGCTTGTGAACAAAAATAACAAACCCGGAATTTTCCAAACATCGGGATTAAAGTATAATATAGATAAAAATGGCGAGATTTCAGACCTTTATTATATTGACAAATCAGGCAGAGAATCAAAGATAGATGTTTACAATCCGAGAGAGGATAAAATATATTTAACTGCTTTAGCTGATTATTATGCAGAAGGCAAAGACGGATTTACTTCTCTTAATAAAATAAATCAGGCAGAAAAGGTTTACGATTTTGGAGTTGAAAAATGCGTGGAAATGTATTTTAAAAACAATCCGTCGCCAGTGAATATTCAAGACGACGGACGTATAAAAATTGTTAATTAAATCTTTAGTTTTTTTCTATTTTGGCATGGTAGATTTCAGCAATGACGTAGTAGAACACAAAGCCAATTATAGAGCCCAAATACAAGTATATCGCTGTCATTATGGTCAGTATCGCAGGTGATTTGAAAATAAATGCACTGTTTGCTGCTTTCATAACAGCTAAAATAATGCTTACGAAGATAAGGAACATAATCATGATTGCTAATATCGCACAGATAAATAAAATCAAAATTCCAATGTATTTCAAATACGCAATAGCTGTCTCTTTAAATGTGCGTTTTATGATATCAAACGTAATGAGCGGCGATAAAACCTCTTTTACAGAAAAGTTTTTTGCAAATTTAGTTACAACGTATGGCATTGTAAATGCAAGAAATAATGCATAAATAATAACAGTAAAACTGATAAATTTGTGCACGATTGCAGGTCCATAAGGAACAGCAAACAATAAAATTATAATTCCCGGTGCGATGGAGGCGTATATCAGCCATATAATCCAGAAAAGTATACATTTACCTAAAGGTTTAAAAAAATTAAAATTAATATCCGGCATAATGGGAAAAGCTTTTATGCGTTCTTCGTTCTGTTCCGTATCCTTCCAAATCTGAAATTTTAAAGCCTTATGTATAAAGTGTACACAATATAAATTCAACAGCAAGGAGAATAAAATTGTAACAATTCCTAAATCAGGGTGCTGTATGTATATATAATTATACAACTGTTCCTTATTTGTACTGTTAACGTTAAGAGTTGCAATAACAGACGGTATTGATAGACCAACAAATAACGCAAACAAAAATAAATGACTTTTAAGTACATTCTTGCCCGAATAAATTTTTTTAAAACCTTCTAAATACCCACCACTCATAAACTCTCCTTAATAATTTAATACTTTTTTATTATATCAAATTTGTTTATAATTGCAACAGTGTGTTTTTATATTATAATCAAATTATGGAAACAGAGATTAAACAGTTTTTAAATACAATTACACCACGTATAAATAAAATTAAGGAGTGTCTTTGACCCTTTCGGACTTGAGAAAAAACTCAATGAACTCGATGCGCAAATGCAAAATCCCCAAGTTTGGTCGGATAAAAATAAAGTCTCCAAAATTGGTGCTGAAATAAAAGAAATTAAAGAAAAATTGGACAATCTGAACAGATGGACAACGTTTGTAGAAGACGCGCAGGCAGCACTCGAATTAGCTGATAATGATATTCTCGCTGAAGCGTTGGATAACTTAAAAAAAACAGAAAAAGAACTTGATAAATTTGAAATAAGACTTTTGTTGGGTGGAGAGTATGATGAAGCTGATGCGATTTTAACAATTAATGCAGGTGCCGGCGGAACTGATGCGCAAGATTGGGCAAGCTTGCT
This sequence comes from uncultured bacterium, assembly GCA_900554095.1. GTDB lineage: Bacteria > Cyanobacteriota > Vampirovibrionia > Gastranaerophilales > Gastranaerophilaceae > Scatenecus. The sequence goes on along the minus strand of USGC01000103.1, from coordinate 1,113 downwards.
TTTAAGAATGTATTCACGATGGGCAGAAAACCACGATTGGAAAGTTGATTTGCTTGACAAATTAGATGGAGAAGAAGCCGGGATTAAATCAGCAACCATTAAAATTTCAGGTAAATACGCATACGGTTATGCAAAAGCCGAAAAAGGGGTTCACAGACTTGTGAGAATTTCTCCATTTAATGCAAACGGAAAACGCCAAACAAGCTTTGCGTCAGTGGAAGTTTCTCCGATAATTGAAGATTTTGAAAAAACAATAACAATTCCGCCGGATGAACTTGAAATTGATACAATGCGTTCAGGAGGCGCTGGCGGTCAAAATGTAAACAAAGTTGAAACTGCCGTGAGAATTCTGCACAAACCGACCGGAATAGTTGTCAAATGCCAGCAAGAGCGTTCACAATTACAAAATAAAGAAAATGCAATGCAGATTTTGGCCTCAAAACTTCTTGCAATCCGCCAGGCAGAGCACGAAAAGAAATTAGCTGAGTTAAAAGGTGAAAACGTTGATATAAATTTTGGCTCGCAAATTCGCTCATACGTATTCCATCCGTATAAAATGGTAAAAGATCATCGAACTGGTTATGAAATGGGAAACGTTGACGCAGTTATGGACGGCGATATTGATGAATTCATTGACAGTTGGTTAAAATCCCAAGCCTCAGTATCTTGAAAAATTAAAAAAATATGGTATAATGGAAATATATTAAAATGTTGCCGCTGCATTTTTATGTGCGGCAGGAAAGTATGGTATCAACGATCGTATGAAACAGATGAGCCCTCTGCCCATTTTTGAGGCAAACTGCTTCTTTAAAAACCACATAAATGGCTTCACAACGGAAAGGTTTTATCAGATAATTAAAAAACGTTTTCCGAAAAATGAAGCGGAGTACAAAGCTCAGTTCGATATTTTGCTGCAGGTTGATGCGCAGCTTACGCTTAATATTGCGATAACACGGGAGGAAGCGGAATTGCTGTACTGTCCGCTTTCAATAAAGCATGATGAAGATGCTGTTGTTGCGCAGGACGGACTTGCAGATATCCTCATACCGGACATAATGGCTTATAATTGCACAGATTGCAATGATTTTTTTGCGCACCTCCGTGCGGAAAAGC
>USGC01000102.1 GCA_900554095.1 uncultured bacterium | reverse complement strand
CAAATGGGCAACTGCTTTTAAATTCCCGCCTGAAGAAGTTACGACAAAGCTTATTGATATTGAATTAAACGTCGGTAAAACCGGAACGGTTACGCCTGTTGCCATTCTTGAACCCGTAAGCCTTGGCGGCAGCACGGTTTCGCGCGCAAGCCTGCACAATTTCGATGAGGTTAAGCGCCTTGATGTAAGACTTGGCGATACTGTTTTAATTAAAAAGGCAGCAGAAATTATCCCAAAAGTTATCAAGGTTATGGACAGCGAAGAGCATTACAGCTTACCGGAATACGATATTCCGAAGCGCTGTCCTGAATGCAGAGCCCTTCTTGAAACAAGACCGGATGAAGTCAACCTTTATTGTTCAAATCCAAAATGTCCATCGCTTTTAAAAGCTAAACTTGAATTTTTTGTATCGACGGATGCCATGGATATTGATTATGTCGGGCCCGGTATTATCGAAAGATTATTTGAAAAAGGTCTGGTGCGTACTCCGATTGACCTGTATAAGCTTACGTTGGATGATTTTTATAAGCTGGACAACGTTAAAGAAAAGTCGGCTAACAATATGTATAATTCAATTCAGGGCAGTAAAAAGCAACCCTTAAGCAGATTTCTGACAGCTTTAGCGATTAAGCATGTCGGTAAAGAAACAGCAGAAATTCTGGCAAATGAATTTAAAACTCTTGACAATCTTCGCCATGTAACGAAAGATGCTTTATGGGATATAGACGGCGTCGGCCATAAAATTTCTATGGAAGTCAGAGACTACTTTAATGACGCCAAAAATTTGAAATTGATAGACGAATTTCAGTCGCTTGGCGTAAACCCGGTTCAAGATGTTGAGAAAAAGTCTGATATTTTAAAAGGCAGCGCTTTTGTGTTGACCGGAACGTTACAAAATATGACAAGAGATGAGGCTGAAGAACTTATCAAATCAATGGGCGGAAGAACCTCGTCATCAGTGTCTAAGAATACAACATACGTCTTGCTTGGCGAAAATCCCGGCTCAAAATATGAGAAAGCTCTAAAATTAGGTGTTATAATATTGACAGAAGATCAATTTCTTGAAATGATTAAATCAAATCAATAAACTAATTTAAGAGGAAGTGCAATTAATGAGAAAAAATACAAAAGTTATCCAAATATTTGGTATTCGAGGGCTTTTGACGTTGGCATTCATCGGAGTATGCCTATTTGCGGGATTTGTAATCTTCCCGGGGCTGATGGCGATGAAAGTTTGGAACCATTTTGCTTTGCAATATATGCTATTCCCTGTGATTAATATTTATCAGGGATGTCTTTTGTGGGCTATTACGGCGCTGTCAATTTATTTAATCAGCGGCCAAAAACTTTTTGTATCTTTTGAATCCCCAAAAGCTTTGGATAAAAAAGAGCTTGAAACTTTATTAAAACGTGTTCACGAGCAGAAAGAATTTGCCCAAAAAGTGCTCATTAGCGCTGATGACATCAAAAAGATGAAAGACAAAATTGAAGCTGAAAAGGTCAGACTTCAAGATGAAGATAAGAAAAGTGAGGAAAAACTATGAAAAAAGTTTTAGTATTAGCATTCGCTGCCGCTGTAATTGCAGGCATGAGCGTAAATTCTACACAAGCTGTTACAACGCAGTCAGATGAAAGAGGCTATGTATCAGTAAACGCTTCTGCAAACAAAGAGCTTACCCCTGACACGGCTGAAATCTCTATCTCTGTTGTAACTTACGATTCTAAATCAATGCAAAAAGCAACAGCACAAAATAAAGAAATTTCAGACAAGGTTTATACAGCAATGAAATCTATGATTAACAGTGCTGACGGAGATTATGTAAAAACCGCAAACTTCAGAGCAAACCCTGTTTACACATATTCTTCCAACAAAAGAAATTTTGACAAATACGAAGTTTCAAATTCTATTATTATTCATACAAAATCAATTCAAAAAGTCGGCAATATTATAGATAAAGCAATATCTTTAGGCGCAACTGACGTTAGCAATTTAAGCTTTTCAGTTTCAAAATACGAGCAAGAATGTGATGAATTGCTTTCTTTAGCGACACAAAAAGCTAAAAAACAAGCAACAACGCTTTCAAAAGCCGCTGGTTCTTATATTACCGGGCTCAAAAGCATAAACGGAAACTGCTCGCCTTCAGCTAATACAAGAGTTATGTACAATGTCATGGCAAAATCAGCAGGAGCCGCAGACGCTATGCCTGAAGCTTCAACTCCTATTGAAGTCGGCGTTGTCCGTATCTACGCTAACGTAAATGCAAGCTTTTTTGTAAAATAAGTAAATATTTGTAAAAATATTTAAAACACCCGCAAAAAATATTTTCATGATTTTTATATTATTATAAAGAGGAAAATATGTTTGTAGGGAAGATAAACTCAATAAATTTTCATAATCAAAGAGTATCATCTTTTCAAGGTGATACTCTTAATAATAACAAATCCGAAAAAACAGAAAAACGTGTAATCTCAACAAAACTTCTGTTAGGCGTATTGGGTGCAAGTGCAGCTGTAATGGGTACTGCATATTTGTTGGGATCAAGAGCAGGCCGGAAGCATTTGGTGAAAAATGCCCGAAGGACTGTCGAAGAAGTTAATAAATTGCCGGATGTTCCAGTTGCGGCCCCTAACCCGCAAAAACCTATCTTGCATGACAAATTCCCTGTCAATAGCCTTGCTCAACAAGAGTTTTATAAATCCTTCCCGTCTATTCCTGAATTTATATCAGAAGGAGTTTTATCCGCGTATTTTTCCAAGATGCAGCTAAAGATTAGCGAACTTCCCCAGATTAAGCAGCTTAGCGAATTCAAAAAATATCTTGAGTTTTTAAAAATGTTCCCGCCGGAAAAGCTTGAGAATAAAATATTATTTACACCCGGCAAGTTTAAAAATTACCACAAATTTGATATGAATATTGAGGTTGCTAAGGCTGCAATTGATTTTGCGAAGGAAAATCCGAAATACCAGCAGGCAATTTTGTCAAATTTATTGGACTATGAAATGCAGTTTAAATACCATGAAACTTTTGAAAAATATGGTTATATTCCCAAAAGCGGTGATAATAGCATTAAAAAAATGCTCGACAGTCATATGAATAATGCTATAACAATAAGAAAAATGCTTACAGAAAACGGTTTGAAATGTAATGAGAGACTACGTTTAAGAGCGCGTGCAGACTGGGCTGATACTTTTTACCCTCCGCAAACTGTAACAAATAGCGAGGGAAAAGAAATTGCATTGCCAAGAACAAGATTTCACGGCCCTAACAACTTTAAAATAGGTTTTCAAAATCATCCTGATATAAAAAAGTATCAGAAAGCTGCTTTAGACTATGATATTATGCATGGTATTGATGACGGTCTGATGGAGTATATCAATACACCGGAGCTTGCGGATTACGTAAACAGTAAGAAGATTTTTAATCTTATTAGCGGACAATCATAAAAGATTTTAAGCTTCTGCCACCGCCGTCGCTGTTTGACGTTACTTCGATTTTATCAAGATAATTCATAGAAGTTGAACTTCCTCCGTCAAAACCCATTGCTCGGTCAAGTCCGAGTTTTTTTACATAAGCTTGAACTTCATACATGTCCATCGGGTGTTCATCTGTGATAATTAAAATATGCATTTCGCCGTCTTTTAATCCGATTACCGTACGCGCAGTCTTGTGTAAAACAGAGGCTGATTCTCTGACAACTTCGCCGTCTTTTTTTACTATAAAAAATTCTTCTTCTAATTTTAATTCAGGGTAAATTAGCGGGCCGCCTTGGGCTGAGGTTTTTACAATGCAGGCAAAATCTACCGGAGTTTTGTGCGGTACAATTTCATATCTTAACTCTTTTCCGTTGCATTCGATTATGCGAAACTCTGTTCTGTTAAGGATTTTGTCAAGGTTTCTGCGCAGAATGGAATTGTTCATGATATTTTCGTTAAAAAGCGGGTCTTCAGCTGTAACCCTGTCCATAACAATATATGAAATTGATTTTTCATTCTTCGGATCAAAAAATCCGGCATTTATTGTAAGTTTAGCCATTGCACGCTTGTGTGCTTCGCGGTTTGTTATAAGGCTTTCGCTTGATACAAACTGGATTTTTTTCTTAATCTTTTCACCATGTAATATAATATGGTAAATTCCGTCATCGTAATTGATTTCAATCGGATCAGCTGAGAACGCCGGAGTTGAAAAAACTAACATAGCAAGTACAAATAAAAATTTTTTCATATTATAAATCCTTTGACTTGTAGAATCCAATGATTGCTGCCATAAACGCTAATGGCGGGAAAAGCGCCGTAATGAGCGGATGTAATACACCTTTTTCTGCAAGAAGGTCGAAAAATGGCAGAGTAATATAGTATAAAAATATTGCGCCAATAGCAATAGTAAACCCGACTAATCTTTGTTCACGCGGCTTACTGAAGCCTAAAAGGGTTCCCATAATGGCCAGCAGCACGCAGACAAACGGATGGAAAAATCTTTGCAAGTACTTATTTAGCATAAATCTGTATTCTTCCTGCATGTTTTCTTGTTTTAGAAGTTTAATATAATTTTTCAAATCATGATTTGTAATGTCGCGTTCTTTTTTAGTCGAATAAGTCATCAACGTGTGAGCGTTATTCGCGGCTTCGCCTTCGAGAATATCCATTTGCGGAATTTTTGCTATGTCTTCAAAAATTCCGTCTGAAGAAATTTGGTACTTGGTAATATCGCTTAGAACCCATTTATTCTTGAGGCATACGCCGGTTTTTGCCACGTAAATTTCAGACAATTGGTGGACATCATTGTAAACTTTTTTGGAAAAGTCAAGCACAATAATATTTGACATCGCATCCATAGAGAACCTTGAAATAACAACGGCTTTTGTCGGATGACCCGAGCTGTCTTTTTGTGTATAAATGTATTGAGTGGAAGGCCTGTGGTCTTTAATTATGTCGAGCTTTTTGCAAGAAAGCGGTATTAACTTATCGTACGTAACAAAACAAAGCCCTGTAACGATAAGGCTTAAAACCAAAACCGGTGCAAGTATTCTGGAAAAAGACATGCCGACTGCGCGGAAAATAGTTAATTCAGAATCCTTGCTTAATTTATCAAAAGTGAAGAGCGTTCCTAGTAAAAGCCCTACAGGGAAAGCTTTTCCAAGGATTTTTGGAAGTTCGTAAAACAAAACAAGCGCGGCTGTTTTTACGGAATAAACACCTTCTAATGTTTTTTTGATAGTATTAAGAAGCATTTCTGGCGCAATCCACACAACTGTAAACAATAAAATTGCAACAAATGTTGTTATCAAAACCTGATTAAAAATATATTTGTCATATATTGTAATTTTAGGGATTTTCATTACAGAGCAAAATCCTTTCCTAAATAAAATTCTTTAGCAACCGGATCAACGGCAACTTCACGGCTGTTACCTTGAATTTTGATTTTACCGTCAAAAATTACATAGGCGCGATCGGTGATTGATAAAGTCGCCTTGGGGTTGTGGTCAGTAATCAAAACCCCAAGACCCTTGTCTTCAGAGAGTTTTCTGATATTGTCCTTAATTTCGCCGATAGCAATAGGGTCAATACCAGTGAAAGGTTCGTCTAAAAGTATGAAATCCGGACTTGCCGCAAGCGCACGGGCAAGCTCAACACGCCTTCTTTCTCCGCCGGAAAGGGAAACTGCTGAATAATGACGCAGGCGTAAAACACCGAATTCTGTCAATAATTCTTCAAGTTTACGCTTTTTCTCGTCAACTGTAAGCTTTTCGTTCATTTCAAGAACCAGCTTAATGTTATCTTCAACAGAGAGCTTTCTGAAAATAGAGGCTTCTTGCGGAAGATATCCGATACCGGCTTTTGCGCGAACGTTCATTGGCCAGCTTGAAATATCCTGACCATCGATTAAAACCTGGCCTTTGTTAGGCTTTACAAGGCCTACAACCATGTAGAAAGTTGTGGTCTTGCCGGCGCCGTTCGGGCCGAGAAGACAAACAACTTCACCCTTGTTAACATCAAAGGAAACATCATTAACAACACTTCTGTCGCCGTATATTTTTATTAAATTTTTTGCTTCAATCCTCATCTTATCCCCCGTCTTTTATTCAACATAATAACTTAAATATGTTGTTTATGCAACAGTGTGCTATGAAGATATGTTAACGATATATTAAATATATGTTATATATGTAAACTTCATGGGTATACAGAAAATATAACCATTTTCTTTTTCTTTATTTTCTCCTACACACTAACCTTTTACAATGAGATAACGCCGCGAAAGCGGCTATTATTTTGTCATGTCTTGAAAAATTCCGACAAGTAGGGTATAATGATGATAGTTAAAGAGTTAAAGAGTTTAATAGGAGGCAAAAGGCATGAATAGACGGCAATCGTTGGGGGGGGG
>USGC01000101.1 GCA_900554095.1 uncultured bacterium | reverse complement strand
ATTTTTTCGGGAAGGGCTCAAGTTCTTTTTCTTTTTTGCTTTGTTTCTTTTATTTATTGTGTAAATGAGTTTGATGGTTTGCTGAAATGTTGCCTATATCGGAGATAGGCAACTGCGGCTATCCATCTTGCAAATTTCATATGAATAAATTTTGGTGGCTGATCGCTTCCTCTGCCAACTGCCAAAAATGCACCCATACCCATTCTTTCGATTTCGTCGCGGTCATATACTTTTGTATCAACGCCTTCTATATTTTGGGCAATCTCGGCAAGTTTTGCCGGCGTTGCGTATTGGGCCGGTTCATTTGCAAGGTCTCTTGTCATTTTTAATGCATTGCCAAAAATTATTCCCTCATTAACTTCTTTTTGAGAAAACTTTGCAAATGTAATGGTTTCAAGACGAGGTGCTTTTTCAGTTTTGTATTTATCAAAAGCGTAATCTGCGATTAAGGCGCCTATAGCGGCTGATTTGCCGTAATCAATTGTTACATCAAAGTCTAAGACTGCATTTTTAGCCTTAATTTGCTGTAACTTTTTAATAGCTTTACAAACCGCTTCTCGCATTTTGTTTGCATCAAATTCTTCGTTTTTGCCGAAGCCTACGACTAAAATTTTATCAGCCGGGATTTTTCCGTAAGTGTGCAAAAGATAAGTCTCTCCAAGCTTTCCTTCAAATCCGTCTTTTTCAACAGCATAAGTGTTGGCGATTTCCTGGCTTGTCTTTTCTCCCTCAAACTTGTTAATCACAAGGACTTCCGCACTCATTTGCGTAATGTCATTTGAAACTTTAATTTCCATATGTCTCTCTCCTTTTTAATGTCATTATTATACACGCAATCTAAAGAAATGTAAATTTATTTTTGAAAAATATCAAAAGAAAAATTTCACTGATATTTATCTATTTCAAAGTTATATAGAAGAAAGGTTAAATTTTATATGGAAGTTACATTCACCCGCCCAACATCACGCAATAATACCACACCTGCTTTTAGCGCAAATTTAAAAGGGTCTGCAATTCGTTCAGCTATTGATAAGTCAAAACTTTTGTCTGAAGTTGCGGAATTGAGAGAAATTTTAGACAATGTCAAAGATTATGGTGATAGATATACAGAAATTATCTGTGAAAAAAATGGGTCAGTCTCTGTTACAAATTCTAAATTTGGAAATGTTGTTCACAATTTTATGATGAAATTGAATGAAAAATCAGAAAATCCTTTTTTAGATATGATTGCAAGATTTAATACAGAGAATTTTATAATGAAATGTGAGAGTGATTTGATAGAAAAACGTTTTGCCATGGCGAAGCCTAGCAGTAAAAAATCCCTTTATGAAATGTATAAATCTAGCAATCTAGCATCTACAACTCAAATCCTGCTTGATTTTACGGCAAGAAAACACGGTGTGCTTAAGGCTGAAAATGTGAATAAAAATATTGATCTTACTGATTGGAAAAAAAGAATGTTTCCGGAATATATAAAATAAATTGATATTACACTTTTGTATCAAAAAATAAATTTCTACTATACAAATACTTATTAGCATGATAAGATGTTGACAGATGTAGTAGGTAAAATTTTTTGGAAATATATGCAATAAAATTCGTTTAAATAAAAAGATAATGAAAGCTCGATAGGTTAAATGTATCGGGCATTGCGTGTATTTATAAAAAAATAGAAAAGGATAAGGTAAAAAACTCTATGGATTTTTTATTAATTATCGCGATTATTGTGGTAATAGCTTTAGTCGCCGTGCTTGTAATCCAGCAGAACAAAATCAAAACCGTCTTAAACGACATTGAAAAAGACAAAAATGAATTAGAAAAAAAAGAGAAAATACTTTTAAAAGAAGCCAAAATCCGGGCAATAGAAGAACTCCAAAATGATAGAGAAAAATTAAACGAAGAAGAAAGAGAACGCAGGCAAGAAATTGCAAGACTTGAAACTAAATTAGCTAAACGGGAAGACGTTCTTGAAGATAAAATACAAGAGTATACAGACAAAGACGTTCAGCTTCAAAGAAAGTTAGACGAACTGTTAGAAAAAGAAGATTACTTAGCCGAAATTGTCCAAAAACAAACCACAGAGTTAGAACGTATTGCAGGTATGAGCGCGGAAGAGGCTAAAAATATGCTTCTTGATCAATTAAAACATGACCTTGCACAAGAGCAAATGCAGCTTATACGCGAAAACGAAGCTAAGATAAAAGAGATTTCCCTGGAAAAATCAAAAGAAATTCTTTCAACAACAATGCAAAGATGTATGATTGAACAAGTTGTCGAAACCACAGTGTCAGTTGTTGCTTTGCCAAATGACGAGATGAAAGGCCGTATTATTGGACGTGAAGGCCGTAATATCAGAGCACTTGAAACTTTGACAGGTGTAGATTTGATTATCGACGATACTCCAGAAGCCGTTGTATTATCAAGCTTTGACCCGGTACGTCGGGAAATCGCAAAGTTAGCTCTCGAAAAACTTATTGTAGACGGTAGAATTCACCCGGTAAGAATTGAAGAAATGGTAGAAAAAGCACGTGAAGAAATAGAAAAGAAAATCTGGCGCGAAGGTGAAAACGCCGCTCTTGATATGGGTGTTATGGGCTTAAATAAAGAATTAATAAAAACTTTAGGCCGCCTTTATTACAGAACAAGTTACGGCCAAAATGTTTTGAAACATTCTCTCGAAGTCGGGCATATTGCCGGCATGTTAGCCGCAGAACTCGGTGCAAATGAAGTTGTCGCAAAACGTGCAGGGCTTCTTCACGATATCGGTAAAGCCGTTGATCAGACACAAGAAGGCACACATATACAGCTTGGTGTCGAACTTGCAGCTCGTTACGGCGAAAGACCAGAGGTTATTCACGCTATTGAAGCCCACCACGATGATGTTGTCGCAAATACAATTGAAGCGGTTCTCGTAAAGGTCGCTGATGCTATTTCAGCAGGCCGCCCGGGCGCGCGTCGCGATACTTTAGAAATTTATATTAAGCGCCTTCAAAAAATTGAAGATATCGTCAATAGTTATGACGGCATAAAACAGTCATTCGCCGTCCAAGCAGGCCGTGAAGTCCGTATAATTGTAGAAGCAGAAAAATTTGATGATTTAGCTTCTCAAAAACTTGCCCGTGATATTGCAAAACGTATTGAAGATGAGCTTGATTATCCGGGACAAATAAGAGTTACAGTTGTTAGAGAATTCAGAACAACAGAAATTGCAAAATAATTCAGGTGAATAGCTCTTTCAAAGGGCTATTCGCATTTTAAAAAAGGTAAACAAAATGTCAGGTGATGTTAAAAATATAAAAATACTTTTTTTCGGCGATATGGTGGGTAGACCCGGAAGGTTTGCCGTTCGGGATTATCTGGCTAAAATTTCAAACATATCAAACAAGCCTGACTTTGTAATTGCGAATGTCGAAAATGCCTCTCACGGCTTTGGGCTTACTGAAAAAAATTATAACGAACTATCATCATACGGGATTGACTGTATGACAAGCGGCAACCATATTTGGGATAAAAAAGATATTTTTACCTACATTGAAAATGCTGATAAACTTTTGCGTCCTATAAATTACCCCAAAGGTGTGCCGGGGCGCGGCAGCCATATATTTGAATGCGGTGATTGTAAAATCGGAGTTATAAGTATTCTTGGCCGGGTTTTTATGAATCTTGTTGATGATCCGTTTGCGATAATTGAAGAAGAAATTAAACGCATAAAAGAAATTACGCCGATTGTAATCGTTGATTTTCACGCAGAAGCAACGGCAGAAAAGATTTGTTTGGGAAGATATTGTGCAGATAACGGTGTGAGCGCTTTTTTCGGAACCCATACACATATACAAACCGCAGATGATTGTATAATAAATGGAATGGGATATATTACAGATGCCGGTTTTTGTGGGTCATCTAACGGTGTAATCGGAATGGATTACAAAACGTCGCTTTCACGTTTGATGAGCGGAATTCCTGAACGTTATGAGATAGCAGCAGATGATGTTGTGCAGGTTAATGCAGTTGAAGTTGAGATTTCTCCTTCAATAGGCCATACTGTTGCCATAAAAAGAATTTTTTGTAGCAGTAAGAATATAGAAAAGGATGAAAGTCAATGAAAAGCGATTTGCACATTCATACATACTATTCAGATGGAGTTTTCTCGCCTGAAAAAATCGTTGACACCGCAATTGATGTCGGGCTTGATGTGATAGCGTTAACAGATCACGATAATGTTTTGTCTTTCGGGGCCGCGAGCGATTACCTGAAAAAGACAAACCGTGAAAGCAAGCTTGAAATCATTCAAGGTGTTGAAATTAACACACTTTATAAAAATTATGAAGTCCATATTTTGGGATACTTTATGGATGTAAATAACAGTGATTTCCAAAATTTGTTAAAAACGCAGCAGAACGCACGTGTTAAACAAACAAAAGAAATAATCACCCTTCTTGCCAAAAAAGAAGGTATTAAAATTAAGTTTGAAGACATTGTAAAGCAGGTAGCAGAAGGCGGTTCAATAGGCCGTCCGCACATAGCAAAAGCAATTACAAATGCCGGCGGCACAAACAGTGTAATTGATGCTTATGCAAAATACATTCACGATGACAGCCCTGTTTACGTACCCAGAAAAACAGTTACACCGCAGGATGCTGTTGAAATTATCTATGATGCTGGCGGGGTCCCTGTAATTGCTCATCCGCACGATTTGGACATAGCGGAAAACTTGATTAAAGAATTGATGAACTACGGCCTGCGCGGTATAGAAGCTTATCATAGAAAGCACTCACCTGCGTGTGTTGAGTACTTCTCCTCAATGGCAGAAGAATTGGGCCTTATAGTTACCGGCGGGTCAGACTTCCATTCTCCTAATATCATGAATGGCCAGATAATTTTAGGTAAGAATTTTGTGCCTGATTGGGTGTATGAAAAATTGATAAAAGAAAAAAAACTCATTGATATGGCATAAAAAAGCGCCCCGCGCGCGGGGCGCTTCACAAAGGCAAATATGGCGAAATCTAAATTTTGGAAACTTGAATATACAGTAACACTGCTTGTAATTTTTACAATAGTGCTGCTTTTAATCCCATTTGACTGGGAAAATACAATGCAGGCAAATTATATATCACGATGGATTGATAAATATTCAAGGCTTGAGTATATGTTTAAGGTTATAAATGCGCACGAATCTAATGAAATTATCAAAGGGTTCAGAAGGGCAAAGACCCCTCAAGAGCGCGAACAAATTCTTATAACTTTAATAAAACCATATTTTAGAATTCATAAAGAAAAGCTGCCAAAAAGGTACGGAATAAAATTTATGAACAAAACACGAGTTACAAATAAAAGCCGCTATTACTTTGAGGATTTGTATTTTTCAGATAACGGGATGATTGTAGGTATAAAAGACTTGGCAGGTGAAAACCCGAATGATCCCGGGTTTATGATAATGTTTGACATAAATGGCATTTTGCCTCCAAACACTTGGGGCAAAGACATTTATGGCGTAAATATCTATGAAAACGGGCTTGCCCCTTTTGGCGAAAACCTTACCAATGATGAATTAAAGCATGATTGTTCGCCATCGGGTACGGGCGTTGGCTGTTCATATTATTATAAAATTGGAGGAAGCTTTGACGGCTAATTCATTTACTTTTCATTGTAAATGATTTCACCGTCGTTTGTAATTTCTTTGACTTCCTTTGCAAACTTGTCCATTCCATTACGTTCAAAATCATCGGCTAAATAATCAAAGTAAAGTTTTTGATTTTCATCCAAGTATTTTCTGAATGATTGCGGGAGCTGCCAATCGTATGCATCAGCCGTTTGAATAATTTTTGTTTTGTTTTCAGATGTTAAGTCTTTAGCGTTAAAGCATAATTTGTCAATCAAACTTGCAACGCTGACATATTGCGCAAAATCTTCTTCATTCTGATCAATCTTTAACTTTTGAATATTGTCAAGAAAATAAGCGGCTGTTTCGTTGAAAATTTCTTTGGACCAAGGCTTGCCTTCATATTTTTGAAGCGGTTTGAGTTGTTCTTTAGAAAATTTACAAAATTCATCAAGAGCCGTTAAATCTTCAATTTGAAAGATTCCATCTTTCGGAGTTTCCTTAGCATAGAGATTGTCTTTTGCCGCTGCAAAAACGCTTTCATTTTTGTGGTTTCTGTCAAACGGTGAGTTGTAAACATTTGATTGTTTGCCGCTTTGCTGCGGAATAAAGTTAATTGTAAGTCCCATAATTTATCCCCTTTTCTTTATATAAAACATTTTGTTAATTAAAATTGTTAAAATGTTAAAATTTGTATATTGAAAAATTACGACAAATAGATTATAATATAGTTAAAAAGGAGGTAAAATGCATGAAAAATCAACAATCTCTGGGGGGTACGTTGAGAGAAATGAGTCGGACAAACAGAGCTATCCAC
>USGC01000100.1 GCA_900554095.1 uncultured bacterium | reverse complement strand
GTGGATGCTGTTTTTGATTATTTCCAAGATCTTTTCAAGAAAAGTTTGTTTAATGAGACTGTGCATAGTATGTGGGCAAAAGCAAATTCGGCATTGTATCAAGTTGAAGATGCGAATGCACGTAAAGTTATAAAGGCGTTATCTATTATAGGAATCGTGGGAGATGAAAAATTTCGTCCTGTATCTACGCATCTAAAAGCTGCTTTGAATTTTAAAGACAAGGAATTTGATAAAGCCATAAAATTACTGAAAGAAAAGAGTATCGTTGCTCAAAGAGAGTCATCAGAATTTGTATTATTAACTGCTAATGGTGTCGATGTTCAAAACAGCGTGAACAATTTTGTTAATAGTAAAGCTATCAAGATGAATAGATGCGAGTATCTTAATAAACTTCTTGAGACTAAATATCTTATGCCTAGACAATATAACGATGAGTATAGTATGATTCGTTATTTCCAAGTTGAATTTATGGAGGCAGAAGATTTAATTAGAACTAAAAATTGGTTGCAATTGTTTGAAGGTGTAAATGCTGATGGTTTAATTTTAAATATTCTGTTTAGTAACAAATTATGCTCTGCGGAAGTTATAGAAAAAATTAAGGAATTTGCTGGTCAACAACAAATTATTGCATGCGTTCCTGAAACAGAGGAATTGTTTGATGACATAATAATCAAACAACTTTCAGCTGTGGCAGAATTAAAGCATTCTGACGTGGCGAAAGGAGATAAGCATTATCTTGAAGAACTTGAAGTTTATGAAGAAGATGCTGAAAAACGCTTGAGCAAGTATATAGATGAACTGTATAGTGCTACAAGTCCGAAAAGCCACTTCTATAATTGTGATGGGGAAATTCCCGATATAAGGAAACAGATTAACTTGAATAAAGTGATTTCTCGTATTTGTTCGCAAAAATATGGGAAGGCACCGAAAATCAATAACGAAATGATTAATAAAAACAACTTGTCTTCTCCGATAAGAAAGGCTCGTGAATTAGTGGTTAATCATATATTAGAAAGTTCAGAACAAACAACTCTTCCTTGTATGGAGGGCTTTGGTTCAGAAGTAAGCGTGTTTAATTCTGTTTTTGTTGCCACAGGACTTAATCAGACATTAATGGTTGAGGATGAAGGATTAAAAGCTGTTTTATCTGAAATAGAAACGTTTGTTAAAAACGCAGAAACAAAGAAACAGAAATTCAGTAATCTTTTTGATACATTATCCTCAGCTCCTTACGGTGTTAGAAAGGGTATTATCCCTATGCTTATTGCATATGTTTTGCGACCATATAAAGAAAGTGTTGTTCTTTATTATGGGAAGAACGAAGTTGAGTTGTCGGCAGATATCATTTGTTCAATAATAGATGTTAATGGCATAGATTATCAAATCCTTCTAGAAAGTGGAACTCAAAAAAAAGATGAAAGTATAGCAGAACTTTTAGATGTTTTTGCTCAATATGCAGATACTCAAAGTAAAAGCATAAACAAGATTTACAACGTCGTTAAGC
The DNA here is from genome assembly GCA_900554095.1 of uncultured bacterium. Taxonomy (GTDB): domain Bacteria; phylum Cyanobacteriota; class Vampirovibrionia; order Gastranaerophilales; family Gastranaerophilaceae; genus Scatenecus. The sequence continues at coordinate 4,944 of USGC01000100.1, read as the reverse complement.
TCATGCAAAATTGGATGCGTTCTCTTCCTGAATACACAAAACGTTGTGAAAGCATTTGTGAAAACGGATTGTTTATACAACTATCGTTAGAAGAGTTAAACTTCAAAAAAGAGTTATTGAAATTTGAAATTAATGCAAGAGAATTCTTGTTTGAGTATGTATTTAAAAATAATTCAAAAGCAGAACTCAAACATGCTATCGAAAAAGTTAAATTATTAAAAAGTAGACTTGATAACCATATTTCGAATGTTAAGGATTATTTAATTCTTGAAACTAAAAAGATTTTTGGGGATAGGTCAACAGGAACGTTAGCTTCTGCAATACTTGATTGGAAACAAAAGCTTGATGACAAAACCAAAAAGCGAATGTTTGATACTAAAACCAATCAGATATTAGGGTATCTGTTGTCAATTAACAATTACGACGACGTTAAATTAATAGAAGAACTTTCTAAATGCGTAACAGGTATTAATTTGGCAGACTGGAACAATTCAATGATAGATAAATATAAAGAAATGCTTTCGTCGGCTATTCTTGCTATTGATGAATTTAATGTTTCTTCAGATGATGAAGAAGGGGCAAATGGTATAGAAATTGTTATAAACGGCGAGAAGATATCAAAAACTTTTGCTTCAGTAAAAACTACGCCGATGGGCATGACAGTGAAGAATAACATAGAATCAGTCTTTGAAGAATATGGGGATTCTATTTCATCGGATGAGAAATTGAGTATTTTGCTTAATGTAATTAAAACCTTAATAAATTAGGAGTTGTATATGATTTACTTGGACAATGCAGCAACTAGTTTTCCAAAACCAGAATGCGTATGTAACGCAATGGATGAGGTTAATCGAAATTTATTGGTTAATGCTGGAAGGGGAACATATAAACTTGCTGCGAAAGCGAATTCATTAATTAATGAAACAAAGATGAATGTGGCAAAAATGGTAGGAACTATGGCGGAAGATGTTTATTTTCTTCCGTCGGACACCTATGCAATGAATTGTATAATTAATGGGTTAGATTGGAAGTCTAAAAAAACGGTCTATGTGACTCCGTTTGAACATAATGCAGTGATGAGACCTTTACAGTTAAAGGTTAATTTAGGACAAGCCAGTATTAAATTTATTCCTTTTAACTACGATTTTTCTATTGACGAAAAAGCTTTTAAGGATATGCTTATAAAAGATAACCCCGATTATATATTTGTAAATCATGCGAGTAATGTAATCGGAAATTTGGTTTGTGTAAAAACCATTTATGAATTATCCAAAGAGTGGGAACCCATTATAACGTTAGATGTGGCGCAGACTATAGGTTTGATAGACTTAAGAAAAATTAAGGGGTTTGTGGATTTTATGGCTTTTGCGGGTCATAAAAATTTGCAAGGACCTTTAGGTATAGGTGGATTTATTACTACAAAAGCCACGAAATTAAATGTATCTTTTGCTGGTGGTAATGGTTCAGATTCATTAAATTTGGATATGCCAGAAACAGGAAGTGCTAGATATGAAATAGGCAGCCCAAACATATCTGCAATAGCTGGATTGAATGCGGGAATTAAGTGGGTAACAGATGTAGGAATAGAAAACATTACAGCTCATAAATATCGTTTAATATCTAAATTGATTAAAGAGTTGGAAAATTTTGGGAAAGTTACGGTGTATAAGCCTAAAAAAGATGATTTCATTACAGGCGTAATATCGTTTGTTGTAGATGGGTACGAGTCTTCAGATGTGGGGCAGATTTTGGATGATGAATTTGATATTGCTGTTCGTACAGGGTATCATTGTGCTCCAACTGTGCACAAAATTATTGACGATACTGCATATGGCGGAACCGTTCGAGTAAGTGTCGGGTATTTTAATACAGAAGATGATATAGACAAGCTTATTGAAGCAATAAGGAGCTTATAAAATGTCTTTTAGGGATATTGAAATAAAAACTGAATATAGGTCAGGGAAAAGTGATGTTATCAAAGACTTTTATGTTCCTGTTTTAGCGCAAGCTAGGAAGTACAAACGGGCTGTCGGATTTTTTTCTTCGACAGCGTTGGTTCAAATAGCCAGAGGTATTGCAGAACTTGTTGCGAATGGTGGTAAAATTGAACTTATAGCATCGCCAAGACTTTCTGAGGAAGATATTGATGCAATCCAACGTGGTTATGAAGAAAGGGATAAGATAATAACGGAAGCAATAATGAGAGCTTTTGTTGAGCCGAAAACTTATTTTGAAAGTGAAAGGCTAAATCTTTTAGCAACATTGATAGCAGAAGGTAAACTTGATATAAAAATAGCTTTTACGGAAGGCCATAATCAACTAGGCATTTATCATGAAAAAATGGGGCTTATGTATGATGATGAGAACAACGTAATCGCTTTTTCAGGTTCCACAAATGAAACAGAAAACGCTTTTATAGCGAATTATGAAGTTATGGATGTTTTTTGCTCGTGGCAATCTGACTTTGAAGAAAAAAAGGTTATAGAAAAAGAACTAGCTTTCCATTTACTGTGGACAAATGCGGATACAAAAGTATCCATTGTAGATTTTCCTGAAATAGCGCTACAGAAATTAATGAGCTATAAGAGAGAAACTATAGATAGAGAGGTTGACCAAAAGGAAATCATAGTTAAACCACAAGTGGTTGTAGAAGAAAAACCTAAAAATGTATTTAGAGTTCCAGAAGATGTCGAGTTTTTTGATTACCAGCAAAAAGCTATTGATAAATGGGAAGAAATAGGGTTTCAGGGTATATTTGATATGGCTACTGGTGCGGGAAAAACGTTTACCGCATTAGGTGCTTTATCAAGGTTATCAGAAAAATTAAAAGACCGAGTAGGGGTTGTAATTCTTTGTCCATATCAACACTTAGTTGAACAATGGGTAGAGGATATAAATAGATTTAACGTAAAGCCTTTAATTTGTTATTCGAAGTATGATTGGAAGAAAAAATTTAAATTACTTATTAACGATTTCAAACTAGGAGTTAAACAAAATTTCTGTATCATAATGGTAAATAGTTCCTATTCAACACCTTATGCACAAGAAATATTGAAGACAGTTAGAGGAAATCTTTGTTTGGTGGTAGATGAAGCGCATAACTTTGGTTCGACAAAGCTAAGGAAGTGTATGTTGTCTAACTTCAAATATCGATTAGCCTTATCTGCAACATTGGAAAGACATCACGACGAAGAGGGAACGAACAGTCTATTAGACTATTTCAAAGAAAAGTGTATAACGTTCACACTTGAAGATGCAATAAATCAAGGATTTTTAACTCCATATTACTATCATCCCGTAATAGTTAATTTGGAACCAGACGAACTTGATGAGTATATAGAAATTACAGAAAAAGTAATTAATATATTGAAGAAAAATCCGGGGGAAGACTTGCCGAAATCAGCGGAGATGTTGTTGATAAAAAGAGCAAGAATTGTTGCCGGGGCAAGAAATAAGATTGGTGTATTAGAAGAATTAATAACCAAGTATAAAGACGATAACAACATATTGGTTTATTGTGGAGCAACAAAGGTTTTTGAAGATAAGGACGATGAGTATGATGAGGAAGATAAACGTCAAATAGAAAAAGTTGTAGATATTCTTGGAAACAAACTTGGTATGAGAGTTTCTATGTTTACTTCGAAAGAAGATGCCCAAGAAAGAGAACGCATTAAAAATAGTTTTGCGGAAGGGCATTTGTTGCAGGCGTTAGTTGCAATTAAATGTTTGGATGAAGGTGTTAATATTCCTGGGATACGAACTGCGTTTATTATGGCAAGTAGTACAAATCCTAAAGAGTATGTGCAACGTCGAGGTAGAGTTTTAAGAAAGGCTAAAGAGAAAGATTACGCGGTAATTTATGACTTTATAACATTACCAAGGTCATTAGATTCGTCAGAACCAATACAAAATGTCGACTGTGAAATATCGTTATTTAAGAGAGAAAAAGAAAGACTTGACGACTTTGTAAAATTATGTGAAAATCCATCAGAATCATTTAAGCTAGTCGATAAAATAAACAAATATTACCATCTTAATTACATTGGAGGAAAGGATTATGGAATTTAAACCAGAAAACAAAGAGATTGTTGTTGACGAAGAAAAGCTTCGTAAACTTCAATATAGAGTGTATGTCTTAGAGCGTGACAACTATAAAACCAAAAAATTAAAAGATAATGAAGTTGTTGACCATATAATTAAGATGATTGCACAGGAGGTTGACAATGTTAATTAAGCAAATTACGTTATCTAACTTTAGACAATACCGCGAAAAGCAGGTGGTAGAGTTCTCTTGTGATAAAGAAAAGAACGTTACTGTTATTCTTGGAGATAATACAAGTGGTAAAACAACTTTGATACAAGCATTCAACTGGTGTCTTTATGGAGAAACTTCGTTTAAAACTAAAGATTTAATCAATTCTGAAGCATTGCAAGAAATGGGTACTTTGTCATTTAAATTTGTCATTTAAAGATGTTTCTGTGGAGATAGAATTAATTCACGAAGATAAGCTTTATGTAATAAGAAGAACCCAAAAAGTCACGAAGAATGTTCCTGGTAGAGCACCTACATGTTCAACACCAGTTTTAAAAGTGGAATACAAGGAACCTAATGGCGAAATGCAGGAGATTTCTTCATTACAATGTCAAAGTACTATTAATAAGGTTTTACCAGAAGCCTTGTCTGGATATTTCTTTTTCGATGGAGAACATATTTCTGATATTAACAACAAAGGGAATGTTGTAAAAGCTGTAAGGGGATTAATGGGCTTAGAAACTATAAATGAAGCAGTAGACCATTTTTCACCTAAGAGCACAGTTTCAGTAATTAGTAAGTTGCAAAAAGAGTTGGATGTCGGTCAAGACTACAAACACATGAAGTTAAAAAGTGACTTAATTGACGCCAAAGGACGTTTGCAAAAGTTTGAAGAACGTTTAGCCCAAGTT
>USGC01000099.1 GCA_900554095.1 uncultured bacterium | reverse complement strand
AGAGGTTAATATGAAAAAAGGGTTTACATTAGCAGAGGTGCTGATAACACTTGGCATAATTGGCGTAGTCGCAGCAATGACAATGCCTACAGTGTTGTCGAATTATAGAAAATCACAAGTGGTAAACGGTTTGAAAAAGAACCTTGCGTTATTTTCACAAGCTTTTCAAATGGCCGAAGCTAAGCATGGATTTTCAAATGATTGGCCTACTTGTAATGTGGATAGCGACATTGAATGTACAAAAGAATTTTTTGAGAATTACCTTGCACCTGAGTTAAAAGTTATAAAAACTTGTATTCCAGTAAGTGAAGAATGCTGGAAACCTCCTAAGACTGTTAATGGCGAAGCGACAAATTATTTATCGCTGCCTGGTAATAGTTCTATATCAAATATTGCTATATCAGCTATCTTAAATAATGGGACATCAATTTATATGTGGGCAGGAAATCAAGTTACAGGAAGTGCTCATTGGCAAATATGGCTAGATATAGATGGACCTAAAAAAGGTTTAGCAAGAATAGGCGGGGATGTTTTTGGGCTTATGTTATGGTATAAAGGCAGTCCAACCGGCTTAGAAGGGAAAGGTGTACATATCACATCTCACCATAGCTCTTTAGACATCGATGAGTTGTATAATCATCCGGAATACGGCTGTTCTAAAAACATTTCAGGCATCGCTGGACTTAATTGCGTCGCATTAATCCAGGCTTCCGGCTGGAAAATCCCGGACGATTATCCGATAAAATTCTGATTATAGCTGCTTTTTAACCCAGTCTGAAAGAATTTTAAGCGGGGAACGGGTTAGCGCAAGCGACCAGGCCGGAATGTTTTTAGTTATAATGCTTCCGGCGCCTACGTTTGCGCCTTCATCCAACGTTACCGGCGCAACAAGAACGCTGTTTGAGCCGATTTTTACATTGTCTTTTAAAATTGTTTTGCTTTTAATTTTTGTAAGCGGGTTGTAGTTTGCCGTAATTGTGCCGGCGCCGATGTTAATGTGAGCGCCAAGCTCGCTGTCGCCGATGTAGCTTAAATGTCCGGCATTTGTGTTGTGGTCAATTTTTGAATTTTTAACTTCAACAAAATTCCCGATTTTGCAGTTGTCCGCGATTTCAACATTGCCTCTAAGGTGCGCGCAAGGGCCGATTTTACAGTTTTTCCCGATTTTGTTTGCGCCTTCAATGTAGGTTGACGGATAAATGATTGTGTCAGCGCCGATTTCAGTGTCTTCTGAAATCCATGTTGAAGACGGGTCAACAATCGTTACACCGTTATCCATCAAGGCATTAAGTTTGCGTGTGTTCATGATTTTTGCGGCCTCGGCAAGGTTGCGGCGCGAATTTATTCCGTAAATTTCGTCGCTGTTTTCTAAAATGTAGGCGTTTACATTCAAATTTTCTTTTTTACCCCATGCGATGATGTCTGTCAGATAATATTCTCCCTGCGCGTTGTTGCTTGTTAATTGTGAAAATGCAGGTGCGATTTTTGCCCAATTGAGAATGTAAATTCCGGCATTAACCTCTTTAACGGCTTTTTGTTCCGGTGTTGCGTCTTTTTCTTCAACAATGCACTTAAGAGAATTGTCTGTTTCTCTAATTATGCGGCCGTAATTCGTCGGATTATCGAAAATCGTGCTCATTACGGTTAAGTCTGAATTTACAGAATTGTGATATTCAACAAATTTCTTCAAAGTCGCCTCTGTAATCAAAGGCGTGTCGCCGCAAAGGATTAAAACCTGTCCTTTGAAATTTTCAAGATAAGGGCAAACCATAGAAACTGCATGACCAGTTCCAAGCTGCGGGGTTTGAAGTACGGTTTTTGCGTTTGTATAATTCTTTTCGACAAAATCAGTAACTTCTTCTGCGTGGTGGCCTACGATTACAAAATCCTCGTTTGTAAGATCTTTTACACTGTCTAAAACATACCCTAGAAGCGGTTTTTCAAAGATTTTGTGCAAAACTTTCGGGGTTTCGGACTTCATTCTTGTGCCCTTGCCCGCCGCCAAAATTACTGATTTAATTTCCATATCTGCTCTCCTTAACTTTCTTTAATTTTACGGCTTTAAAAGATGTTGTCAAACCTGTTTGCAAAATTTTTAAACATTTGTTTGGGGAATTGGAAAAAATCTTTTGTTTTAAAAATGCAAAAAAATTTTTTGCTATTTGTGCTAAAATTTAAGGCATGGAAAGAAACGGTAAAAAAGCAGTTGTTGCATTAAGCGGCGGAGTGGACAGTTCAGTTTCGGCGCTTCTGCTAAAACAGCAAGGATATGAAGTAATCGGACTTACCGGCAGAATGGTTAATTCGCCGGCCGCTGAAACCGTTGTTCAAAATGCAAAAATTGTGGCGGATAGCCTTGGTATTGAACATCATGTTTTTGACGCGAGTGAAATTTTCAAACAAAAAGTCATTGACTATTTTGAAAAGACTTACCAAAGCGGAGAAACTCCAAATCCCTGCATTATGTGCAATAAATTCATTAAGTGGGGGCTTCTGCTTGATTATGCGGTGGAAACTCTCGGGGCGGATGTTTATGCAACTGGACATTACGCAAATATAATAAACGAAAATGGGATTTTTAAGCTTTATCCGGCGGCTGATGAGCATAAAGATCAGCTTTATTTTCTTTGCCGCTTGAGCCAAAAGCAGCTTTCAAAAACAGTTTTTCCTCTCTCTAAGTTTACTAAGTCTGAAGTGCGCGAAATTGCCGCAAAATACAACCTCCCGACTAAGTCCTCAAAAGAAAGTCAGGACATCTGTTTTATTCAAAAGCCAATGACTTCAAAAAAATATTTGATTGAAAAATTCGGTGAAAACAAAGGGGATTTTATAGATATTTTGACGGGCAAAAAATGGGGCGAACATCAAGGCTGTTATCAATACACAATCGGCCAGCGAAAAGGAATTGGAATTGCTGCACCTTATCCGCTGTATGTTATAAAAATTGATGCGCCGAAAAATATTGTTTACGTCGGCCGTGAGGAAGACAATTACAAAACAAATCTCAAAATAAATGATTTAAACATTGTTGATACCGATTTTGCCAATAATTCAAAAGAATTCGACGCGATGGTGAAAATCCGCTACAACATGCACGCAAAAAAAGCGCATGTGAAGTTGTTTGACAACTTTGCGGACATAACTTTTTATGAGCCAGTGAATTCTGTAACATTAGGACAGGCCGGCGTAATTTACGACTTAAACGACGGACATTTAATCGGCGGCGGCGTTGTTTATTAGTTAATTACATTATTATCTGTTATTTAATAATGGTATTAATATCAATTGATGTATTTTCAACTTTACTCCGGTCTAACTTATTAGACAAAGTTTCTTTTACTTTTACAATGTTCCCTCGTGATGCAAGCATAGGGATAACTTCGTCTTTCGGGTCATCGTGATTGCCTATCAAATACCTGTTAGTCTGGTATTTGATAATCTTTTTTCTCTCGTTGAAAAGTTCATTAAACCCAATAGATTTGTAAAAATATACAGCATAAGACATTTCCGGAACTTCTGAGCGTACATATATATCCTTAAAGCCGTCTTTGAGAGTTGTTTCATAATATTCTGAAGCAATAGCTTTTCCTACATTTTTTATTTTTTTATCGGGATTTGGATTCCAAGTTGTGAGCCAGTCAAGTTCGGTTTCTTTTCGTCCGTGATTTTTTCGGCTTGAATAAACGATTTTGTTATTTGCATTTCTTTTTTTTGCAACATTTCCAACTAAAATGCCGCAGGGCTCTGAGCCTGTTACAGCAAGCAGGCTTTTAACTTTTTTCTCAGGATGTTCGCTTGAAAGAATCGATTTTACTGCACTAAATGCTTCTTCCATGACTTGCTTGTGAGCAAAATCATCAATTCTTTTATCCTTAAAATACTGATTTATATTTGTAAGAAAATCAGAAATAAAAGGTAAATCTCGTTTTTCAAGTTGATAAATTTTGACAAACGTATCAGGTTCAGTTCTATATCTGGCAAGTGGAATTGCCGTAAATGACTGTTGTCTTTCATTATTTATATTTGCTATGTTTAAAACTTTCATAATCATATAATACCCGTAAAAAATTTTTTTCTATTAAATATTTTCAACTAAAACGGCATATCATCGTCGAAATAAGAATATTGCGGCGGCTCTTGTTTTCGAGGTGCAAAGGTTGCTTTTTTGCCTTTTTCAATAGTATTCCACAAGTTTTCGATTGCTGATTTTTGTTTGTTGAATAATTCATTCAGAGAGTTTTCCTGCTCATTGCTGAGTTTTATGTCTTGAACTTTTTTATTAAATTTACTTACATTTCTGCTGATTACTCTTTGCGCTGGCTTGTGAAGGTTGGTTAAAATATTCTCATCTTCCGGCGTTACGCAAACTTGTTTGTTTATTGTTTCGGCTTCGATTGTGGCTTTTTCAATATCAGGAAGAAGCTTTTTGTGAATATCAATTGCATTCCTAATTTTTGCCATTTTCTCTGCAAAGAAATATTCCGTTAAAGTATTATTTTCCAATTGTATTTGAAGTCTTTCAGCTTGTCCCTGCACCCTGTCATACCAGATGCTGATAAGCTCAAGCTTACCTTCTGCAATGCATAAGCTGTTTCGGTTGTTGTATTGCTGCGGAGCTAACTTTGCAAACGTCATGTTTGTAAGTCCGTTTTTGATATCTAATTTAAGCTTTTTATAAAAATCCAAAGGCGCGGCTAAAAAATCCGGAGCCTCAAAAAGTCCGCTTTTTCTAATTGAATCTGCCAATGCTTTTGCATCATTTCCCGCAAACCATTGTTTTGATTTCCCGGATAAATATTTAAACTCGTCCAGATTTGCGTCCAATTCGCCAAGATGCAATCTTTTTGCTTCTTTAAATTCATTCGGCTGATATGCCGGTTTAATTTTTCGGGCTCTTAATTTTTCAGATTTTTTGCGAATTTCATCAAGTAAAGTTTCATCTTGCGGGCGTTTGTATTTAGCCAAAAACGGTTTCACAACTGTTTCAAGCTCCTGTGTTGCGCGTTTGTTCAATTCAGCACCCTTAAAATTTGTTTGATTTCGTGTATTAAAAGGTAAGATTGAGATTTCCATTTATTGCTCTTTAGATTAATACTTAATACTAAAAGCTTATAATAAAAGAAATTATAATACTATGCGTAAAAAATATATGTTTTTTATATAAACTTTTTCCTGCCTTGTAAAAAAATATTCTGGTTGTATCATGAATTTATGGAGGAGGGATTTATGTACAATCCGAAGTCGCACAAAGCCGAAGAATTTATTAATCATGATGAAGTTCTGGCGTCAATTAATTACGCTGAAGAAAACAAAAATAATCTTGAAGTAATCGATAAAATTTTAGAGAAAGCTAAACTTGCAAAAGGGCTTTCACACCGCGAAGCCGCTGTTCTTCTTGCGTGCGAAATCGAGGAGAAAAACAAAGAGATTTTTGCGCTTGCCGAAAAAATTAAAAAAGATTATTACGGCAACAGAATTGTGCTTTTTGCACCTCTTTATCTTTCAAATTACTGTGTGAACGGGTGCGTTTACTGCCCTTACCATGCAAAAAATAAGCACATTCCGCGTAAAAAATTAACTCAGGAAGAAATCCGCAGAGAAGTTATTGCGCTTCAGGATATGGGGCACAAAAGGCTTGCGATTGAGGCCGGCGAAGACCCTGTTAATAACCCGATTGAATATATTCTCGACTCGATTAAAACGATTTATTCAATCAAACACAAAAACGGCGCAATCCGCCGCGTGAATGTCAACATTGCTGCGACAACCGTAGAAAATTACAGAAAACTTCATGAGGCCGGAATTGGCACGTACATTCTATTTCAGGAAACCTACAACAAAGAAAGTTACGAAAAACTTCATCCGACAGGGCCCAAGCACAATTACGCATATCACACAGAAGCCATGGATAGAGCTATGCAAGGCGGAATTGATGATGTCGGATTGGGTGTTCTTTTTGGGCTTGAAGGTTATAAATACGAGTTCTCGGCGCTATTAATGCATGCAGAACATTTGGAAGCCGCATTCGGTGTCGGCCCGCACACAATCAGTGTTCCTCGGATTAAAAAAGCAGACGATATCGACCCTGACGCTTTCGACAACGGAATTGACGATGATACATTTGCAAAAATTGCCGCATGTATTAGAATTTCCGTTCCATATACCGGCATGATAATTTCAACCCGCGAAAGCGAAAAATGTCGCGAAAGACTTTTACATTTGGGAGTTTCACAAATTTCAGGCGGCTCAAAAACCAGCGTCGGCGGCTATTTTGAACCAATGCCGGAAAAAGATGATTCAGCGCAGTTTGATGTTTCTGACAGGCGCCCGCTTGATGAAGTTATTAAATGGCTTATGGAACTCGGATATCTTCCAAGTTTCTGTACAGCCTGCTATGGCAGCGGAAGAACAGGCGATAGGTTTATGGAAATCTGCAAGGATCAACAAATACACAACTTCTGCCATCCGAACGCAATTATGACATTAAAAGAGTATCTGGAAGATTACGCATCTCC
>USGC01000098.1 GCA_900554095.1 uncultured bacterium | reverse complement strand
GCAGGCTGATGGACAATGACATCCTGAAAGGATGGGAGATTATGCTCGACTGCCAGGCCACCCGCCTTTCCAGTCTGCCTGCGCATCCCTCCGATGAGCAAATTCTCGAATTCGCAGAAAAAACAACTGACGAAACCCTGCAAATGGCCTTAATTTCCTATGTTGAAATCCTTATTGAAATGGAAGGCTGCGAAATCAACTACAATCAGAGGAAAGCAAAAGCCGAAAAACGCAAAATCGAACGCCAGATTTACGAAGAACACCAACACCGGCTTGAAAGGATGAAAAAATACATCAACGCTATTGAAGCAAAAAAATTCCCCATTGATGCCGAGCGCCTGGTCAACAACTTTTTCAAAAGATTTTGTTTTCTTGCTGACAGTAAAGTATAACTTTTGTTTTGCACGCGTAATTGCTACGTAAAGAAGCCTTAAGTTTTCAGCGAGAAGTTCTTCTTTCAAATCATTTTCTGTTTTGGGTTTGTAACTGCTGTTCAGGCGTCTGATGTTTTCCATAAAGTCGGACGATTTAAGTTTAATTAGTGCAAATTCAAGCGTTAAATTTTTCTCAGCCATCTCAGGCAGGAAAACATAATCAAACTCATCTCCTTTAGATTTGTGCAGTGTCATAATTTGAACTTTGCCTTCCATAAATTCTCTGTCGCTTTCGTCTTCTTCCGAGAAGAACTTAAAACCGCTTAGAGATGTCTTTTTCGCCAATTCACCCAGGCGTGTCATTACATATTCAAAGTTTGAATTATTGAGTGAAATTCGTTTTATTAAGGTTGAAATCAAATAAACATTTGATTTTTCGATTTCACTGGAAAAATAGTGCAGCCCGATTTTTATGGCAAGTTCGTCCGCGCTCAATTGCGGCATTGAAAGCCAGTATGTTAAATCCCAATAAAATTGTTCAAGCTGATGGTTGTTTATATTATCGCAGTTTAGGGAAATAAAAGGGTTTTCGTATTTTCGAATTTCGGCTCCCAAGCGTTGTTTATATAGTCCGCTTTCGGCTAAAATTTCGTAATTATCCGCGATACAATTGTTGTCAAAAGGGTTTAAAATCATCGACATCACTGCATAAATGCATCTGAAAATAGTTTTTTGTTCAAGGCATTCACTTCGCGTAATCGTTTTCAGTCCGCTGTTGTTTATAAAATCCATCCACTGTACTACTTGGAAATTATTTCTCAGAAGAATTCCGATGGTGGCTTTTGGGTCATGTTTTAGAATATTTTTAATTGAAGATAGAACAAAGTTTTTTTCTTCAAGCGCGTTATCGAAGATTTTAGCAATAACGGCGTCTGGAGATTCCGGATTGCGGCCTTCGACCGGCTGCATGAATATTTTGAAAAATGCGTTTTTCATTTCCTGATGTTGTTCTGCGTAGACAACAAGATTGTTAGCCAGCGACCACACGTCTTTCGTACATCTTTGCGAACAATTCATGCTTACGTTGTTTGAAGACGCGATAAATTTTCTAAAACCCTCCACATCTGCGTTAGAAAATGTGGTTGTGATTGCCTGATTAATATCTCCGCATCGGATAAGATTTTTGTGCTTTGCACTCAATAAGCCGATAAGTCGCTGTTGAATTGCCGAACTGTCCTGCGCTTCGTCTTCTATTACAAAATGGCAGATATCCTGATAATGTGCTAATATATCCGGATTTTCCTCTAAAAGTTTCACTGATGATATAAGCATATCGTCATAATCAATTAAATTAGCCGCATGAAGCGTTTCTTGATAACCGGTAAAAAATTGGGAGAATTTTTTGATTTTGACATCAGTGATATTTTCTTGAAATTTTCCTCCGCCTATTTTAAATACTGAAATTGCTCTGTCAAATTCATCGGTTTCAGTTTTCTTTAATTTCATTTTAGTGGCTATTTCTTTTACAATTCTTGAGCGCTGGGTGTCGTCGCAGATTTCAAAATCAGCAGAGAGGCCCAGGCGTTCAAAGTTGCCGTTTTCTTTCAAAATTCTAAGCGCAAGCCCGTGAATAGTGCTTATATTGGGTAAGTTAGCGGAGTTTTCGCGTACAGACTTTATTCTTTCGCGGAAATTTCTTGCGGCAGATTCCATGTAAGTTAAAACGAATATATTTTCGGCAGATGCACCCATATCCAAAAGTTTTAAAATAAGAGCTAAAAGTATTGTGGTCTTTCCGGCCCCTGGAACGGCTGAAATTGCCATTTGGCCGGATTTATATTCAAGAACAGGCTTTTGATCTTCTCGGGGAGTTATTTTAAAAGCTTTTGGCGCATCAATTTCGTCAGCAGGAGCGTCTTCTACTGTAATGCACTTTTCTATCCCTCCAAAGTTTTCAATTCCGTTGCCGTCAAAGAGCGAGGAAAATGCAAAAACTTTTTCATCAGCGCAAAGTGTTAGCTTTCGTAAAATTCTCGCTGTTTTTTCGCGGCCGAGTTCAATGTTATCTTCTATCGTGTACTCGTCCTTGTTCCAGCCTCTTTGGAAGACCCAGGCATTATAAAGCGGGCCTGTATCGCTTTTTATCCATTCGTCAGACGAAATATCAAGCCATAACTGGTATTTGGTGCGAACTTGATTGTCTATAATTTTTTGCGGCGTTCCTATTATCAAATCTCTTTCGCCAGTTTCCATTGAGGAGTAAGGGTTTTCAGCGATGATAGAGTTTTCTATTTGAGTTATAATTTCAGTTTTTCTATTGTCAAAGTCTGTTTTAAAAATGTTTTCAAATTCGTTCAACTGTTTTATAAAAAAGTTGAATTTATTCAATTCTTCCGGTTTGAAACTTTTGAATTCCATTAAATTTTCATATATATCAAGCACTTGGGCTGAAAGTTTTTTTTGACTTTGACTGTGCGAATTCACGATTTCTAAAAACTTTTCATACTTTTCGCTGTACTCTTTGTGTACAAATTCAAAAGGGATAAGTTTTTTTTCTCTATCAAAGGTTTCGAGTATTTCGCGGCAGTATTTTATTGGGATTTCAAGAAAGTTTGTTAAAATTGCCCTTATATCAAAAGAAGTTAATTTATCCTGCATACCTGCGTTGAGTTTAAGAATAGTCAGAACAGATAAAACAAGCGGGTTTTGAATAAGTTTTTCGTTTCCTGAAATAAAAACTAAATTTGTATGATTTTTAACATTTTCTTTCAGAGCAAATTTTAGCATCTCATCAATTACAGGTGTAACAATTGCAATTTCTGATGGTAAAACATTTGATTTAAGTAATTTGTTTATTCTCTCAACTGCTAAGTCAAGCATTTTTGCACGTTTTGAAGGCGATTGAATTGTAAAATTTTTCAAAATGTTGTTTTGTTCAAAAGCCGCATTGTCAAAGATTGTTGCAGCATCTTCTTTTAATTTTGTGAGCGTTTCAATTTTGATAGCTTTTTCGTTAAAAAGCTTTTCAAACTCCCACACAGCAGTCTTGTCTGCACTCAAATACCCGCATCGGCTTGCGCCTTTGGGGTCATATGCTATAAATGCTTCTTTCAATTGCGGTGCAAGATGTTTAATAAAATCAAAACAAATAGGCGTAATTTCATCTCCGTCATCTACAAAAATATATTCGATGTTTTTAAAATAATCCGTATTTTTGTATATATAATTGAAGACCAGCCCCTGTCTTAGATAGTCAAAATCTCTTAGAGCAAGTGTTTTAGCGCGTAATTTTTTAAGTGTAATTTTTACATCATCAGCAAAACTCTCTTTTAAAACTCTCGAACGCCATTCAATTTCATCATCATCAAGATTGTTTTGTACAATCAGCGAGTACCTTCTAAAAAGCTGATGCAGCAAAGATTTTTTAGAATTGTAACCTTTGAATTGCACCTCTTTTATAATATCTTTTAAAATAAACTGCGAAACCTCCAGTCCCGCAAGATTAGGCAGTATTTCAGGGTTTGGATAGGGGTTGGAGTTTTCAATAACCGCCCAATTATCTATGATTGTGTTGTACACAAGTGAAAAAAATGAATGCACTTCAAATTTTTCAAAAGCATGGATTTTAAGTTGATTAAGTGTATTTTCTACAAACTTATTTTTTAGTTTAGAATTTTGTACTAAGACAAGAATTCTTGAAGCAGGTATGCCAGAATTCAAAAGCTCAGCGTATTTTTCAGCCAATAATGCCGTTTTATTTGACGAAATACTTCCTTCAATAATCACCTAATCAATCCTCTCTTTATTGTATTTTAGCACAAAATAAATTTCTTTTTTATATACAAATTAATACTATTATACTATTGCTTTTTTGAAAAATTTATTTTACTATGAAGCTATAAAATTAAGAATAAAAGAAGCATTGCAAGAAAGTAGGAGGTAGAAATGCAAGAATTACAAGATCAAATCGGACAATCAGCAGGTCAAATTTACACTTATTTGTCAAACAATGGAGAAGCAACTTTCTCTAAAATTAAAAAAGAATTAGATTTAAAAGGTAACTTTGCAGACTTAGGCCTTGGCTGGTTAGCAAGAGAAGATAAAGTTGAAATTTCTAAAAAAGGTTCTTCTGTAAACGTAAGACTTAAATAGTAAAAATATACGCACACAGATTTATTTTTTTAAAGCACTTTTTTATGAAAAGTGCTTTTTTCAAGCAAAAAAAAAACTTCTTTTTCAGAAGTTCTTTAAAATATTTTAGTGATTCCTTAAAATTTGTGTAGGTAGAAAGTGTAGGTAGTGTAGTAGGTTATAAAAAATCTTTTATTTCGTTCTTATATATTAATAAAGTATTTTTTATATATAAAATTGATATACTCAGCATAATTGTTACAAAAGTTAATATTAGACACTGGTTTTTCTATTATAATTAAATTTGAAGAAAGGAATTTCTATGAAAATAGCAGTTTATCCCGGAAGCTTTGACCCCGTAACAAAAGGGCACATTGATATTCTCAAAAGTGGCTGTGAAATTTTTGATAAAGTCATTATAGCAGTGGCGCGGAATTCAGAAAAAAATTCTTTTTTAACCGTTGATGAAAGAGTCATGCTTATTCGTGAAAGTATTAAAGATATTGAAAACGCTGAAGTTGACGCTTTTGAAGGTTTGACAATAGAGTATGCAAAGAGTATTGGAGCAAATGTTTTACTCAGAGGACTGCGCGCGGTATCTGATTTTGAATACGAAATGCAGCTTTCGCAAACAAACAGCGCGCTGGCTTCCGAAATTAAAACGGTGTTTATAATTACAAAGCCAAAATATAACTTTATCTCATCCAGTACAATTAAAGAAATTTTTCTTAACAACGGCGATATTTCAAAATTTGTACCTTCATGTGTCGATGAATATTTGAAAAAACGTCATATATCTTAAACATTTGTACAAAAGCATGAAAAATCGTTTGACAATTATTTTTCGCTCCTGTAGAATGTAAGTAGTAAGAAAGGTATATGTGTGATGGCTATGCAGCAAAATGGGATATATGATTTATTAAAGTTACTGGAAATGACAATTGAAGATAGTTTTCCGATTATTCCGAATCAGGTGGTCGTTGTAAAACCAAAAGAAATAATGGCTCTTATTGATAAAATTTACGGAGCGGTACCTCTGGAAGTTCAAGAAGCTAGAGCGTTTTTACGTCGCCGTGATGAAATGCAGATGGAAGCTCAGCAAAAAGCTGAAAAAATTGTCGCTGATGCTCAAATGGAAGCTGATAGAAAATTATCAGAAGCAGACTTTATTAAAGCGCTTGAGCGCGAAGGTATTAGAATTAGAACACAAGTTCAAGAAGAATGTGAAGAAATTAAACGTAAAGCATTGGAAGAAGCTGACAATATCAGAATAAAAGCTACAGAAGATGCTATGAAAACCCGTGAAGGTGCTGAAATTTACGCAGAACAAGTGTTAACAAATCTTGAACGCGACTTGACTCAGTTGCAGCAAGTGGTTAAAAATGGACAAGTTTACATGGAAAAACTTCGCTCAGAAAGCGGTTATACAAGATATGATTCTCAGTCTTACGACAGCCGCCCGGCAAATCCTTCTGATTTTATAATGAAATAAATATAAAAATTATTTAAAATATTAAAAAGACAGTTTTGTTTTTACAAAAACTGTCTTTTTATTTCTTATTGTTTGTTAACATTTATTTGCATTTATTTTTGTTTGGTTTATTATATAAACATAAGCCGATTAAATAGAATGTGAGTTATATCACATTCTTTTTTAAAGAGGAAGAAATAATCAAAATTTTATAAGTACAAAAAGGAAATAAAACTATGGGTATCAAAGGAAAAAATGACAGAATGGTAGTTCTTGCATGTGAAGACTGCAAAGAAAGAAACTACACAACAACTAAAAACAAAAAAAATATTAAAGAAAGATTAGAGTTAAGCAAATATTGTCCAAAATGCAAAAAGCATACTAATCATAAGGAAACTAAATAGCACGAGCGAGCTGAGGGCGCCGGCTTTGCGGAGTTGGCTTGCGTACAGCAAGACAAGCAGGCAAAGCCCAGACCCGTTAACAGCGAGCGAGTAAGACAAAAGGGGAAATTTTCCCCGAAATAAGCGTCCTTAGTTCAGTTGGTAGAACGTCGGTCTCCAAAACCGGATGTCGAGGGTT
>USGC01000097.1 GCA_900554095.1 uncultured bacterium | reverse complement strand
AGAGATTGTTGATTATTCATGCTTTTCCTCCTTTTTAACTCTTTAACTATTATAATTATACCTCTTTTTTTTTTTCGATTTTTCAACATGCAATAAAAATTTATAAATATCTCATTTTCCAGCCATCTTTGATTACGCGGGCGGTGCAAGTGAGGCCTGTGCCTTTTACGTTGCAGTTGTAGGAGTTATCAATACCCGCCGGCACTATCATATCCCTTCTAAGTACAAATGCAAAGATGTCTTTTCCCATTGTATTAGGAAAGGCATCGCCGTTTACGTCAACCAAAAATACAACTGATGGACGATCGATTTTTACACCGAAATCTTTCTCTATAACTTCCGGCGGGTATACATTCATAATTACATTCATTCCGTCAGCAAGAGTAAACATGTAATTATAAAATTCTGTTCTGCGCATATAAACTTGTCCGCTTAAGTAATGCGAAGGATATCTCCAGCAGCCTTCATCGTTTGAGCAGACGCGGATTGTTTTAAAATAAGGTTTGTAATATGAAAATGCCAAGTAAGACGAATTATGAGAATACTTGTCCAATCCCCAGTAAACAGAAGAATCACGGTCTTTTATAACGTACAATGTAACCTGAGCCAACACAGAATAGATTTTCTTTATTGAAACCATGTTCTTCTGCTCGTTTGCGTGGCGAACGAGCCCCGTATATGTCAAAGACGCGACAAATCCGATTATTGCCATTGTTATCAGGAATTCCGGCAGCGTTGTCGCCCATCTTAACTTACCGTTTGTTTTAATTTTTTGAAACGGCTTTAGCAAAATTATAATCTCCTGGTTTATTTATATACTTTATATACCCAGTTTCATAAACTTTCAAACACTTAAACCTCTTTATCTTTTTCATCTTCTTGAACATTTTGCGCACGACCGTATGTATATAAGTAATGCCCCGCACAATATTTTGCTGAAATTTCATTTGGGCAGCCGCAAATAAATAATTTTAATTTGGCATCAGATTCTTTTTGTCATAAAATATCTTTATGTATGAAAATTATTCAAAAACTTTGTCGGAATTAAAAGAAAATTCACATTTCCGTGATATCAAAGACATTGAGGATAAAGACGAAAAATATATTTTTTTCAAAGGCAAAAAGCTTCTGAATTTGTCTTCTAATAACTATCTGGGCTTTGCTGACAACAAGGCGGTTTGTGAG
Organism: uncultured bacterium; assembly: GCA_900554095.1. Classification (GTDB taxonomy): domain Bacteria; phylum Cyanobacteriota; class Vampirovibrionia; order Gastranaerophilales; family Gastranaerophilaceae; genus Scatenecus. The sequence goes on along the minus strand of USGC01000097.1, from coordinate 5,591 downwards.
GAATTCTTAAATTCCGGCGAATGCAATCACTCTTTTGGAAGCGCGTCTGCAAGACTTTTAACAGGTAATCTGCCGGTTTATAAGGAATTAGAACAAACGCTTTGTGAACTTTTGCATAAAGAAAAAGTCTTACTTTTTAACAGCGGCTACCACGCCAATGTCGGGATTTCATCGTCTATTGCAGGGAAAGGCGATGTGATTTTTTCTGATAAGCTGAACCATGCCAGCATAATTGACGGGATGAGACTTTCTGGCGGCAAGTTTTTCCGCTACGCCCACAACAACATTGAAAGTCTTGAAAAACTTTTAATTAGAGAAAGAAAAAATTACAACAATGCTGTAATCATCACTGAAAGCGTTTTTTCAATGGATGGCGACATTGCAGATTTGGAAAAAATTGTGGAGCTTAAAGAAAAGTATAATTGTATTTTAGTTGTTGACGAAGCGCACGCATTTGGTGTTTTCGGCACAAACGGCCTTGGCGTTGCAGAAAGTCTTCAAATTATTGACAAGATTGATTTGATTGTCGGAACATTCGGGAAAGCTATAGGTTCAATGGGGGCGTTCGCCGCCGGAAGCAAGGTTTTGGTGGATTACTTGACCAACAAAGCCCGCTCATTTATTTTTTCTACTGCGCTGCCACCTATTAACATTGCTTTTTCAAAATGGGTTATTGAAAACAAACTCCCCGCCACACTTGAAAAAAGGCAAAAAATGCTTGCACTTGCAAAAACTTTTGGCAGCCAAAGCCATATAATCCCTGTGATTATCGGCGGCAATGCCGAAACAGAACAAATTTGCAAAAGGCTTTTTGAGGCCGGGTACTTTACATTGCCAATAAGGCCGCCTACGGTGCCGGAAGGTACATCAAGGCTTAGGATTTCTTTAACAACAGAAATTGAAGAAGAGGATTTAGATAATTTATGCAATATCATTGGCTTAACAAAGAAAACAACGATAAACTTATAATATTTTTTGCGGGTTGGAGTTTTGATTACAAACCGTTTGAATTTCTTGAATGTAACGATTACGACGTATTATTCGTCTACGATTACAATGAAATAAGCGGATTTGAGTTGCCAAAATACAAGGAAAAATTTCTTATAACTTGGTCTATGGGAGTTTTTGCGGCGTACCTGCTTAAATCTGAACTGACGGATTTTGAAAGAAAAATAGCGGTTAACGGCACCCCTTTGCCGGTTGATGACCTCTACGGAATACCTAAAAAGCCTTTTTTATTAACTTTACGCCATGCAAAAACAGGGCTGGAAGGAAAATGTTATCAAAATATTTTTTGTGAACAATCCGAATATGAAAAGTATTTGCAATGCCCTGTTGAAAGGTCAATTTACAACCGTACAGAGGAGCTGCAAGCTCTTTTCAAAAAAATTACTTCAACCAATATTGTATATGAAAATTTCTACGACTTTGCACTGATTAGCAAATCCGATAAGATAATTCCGCCCAAAAATCAGATTAGTTTCTGGAGAGAAAACGCGCCTTACAAAACACTTGAAAGCGGGCATTTTCCGTTTTATAATTTTAAAAGCTGGGATGAAATCATTCAATGCAAATAGATATTAAAACAGTTAAAAATCATTTTGAAAGGTCAATGGACAAGTACAACGAAAATGCAATTGTCCAAAAAGTTTTGGCTGTAAAGCTCGCTGATGAAGTTTTTAAAACAAAAAAATCCTACGGCAAAATACTTGAACTTGGCTCCGGCACAGGGCTTTTGACCAAGGAAATCACGGCAAAACTCAAGTTTGATACTTACATAGCCAACGATTTAAGCACGAAATCCAAAAAGTACTTAGACAAAATCCTAAAAGATTATACTTTTATATCCGGCAATGCAGCTAAAATAAAACCTTCTGTCAAATTTGATTTAATTGTTTCTAATGCTATGTTTCAGTGGTTTAAAAACCTTGACGAGGTACTTTTGAATTACCGTAACTTTTTGAATAAAGACGGAATTTTGGCGTTCACAACTTTTTCTGATAAAAACTTTAAAGAAATGAAAACTATTACAGGGATTTCTCTGGATTACAAAAGCGAATGTGAATTGGAAAAGATTTTACAGAAAAATTACGAAATTATTAAAATGGAAAGTTTTGAGCAAGGGATTGAATTTAAAACACCGCTTGAACTGCTTTATCATATGAAAAATACCGGCGTGAATTCTTTAAACAGAACGAAATGGACATTGGCAGATGTAAAAGATTTTTGCGAAAAATACAGCACAAATTTTGACAAAGTTACGCTGACTTATGCCCCAATTCTTGTCATTGCCCGCAAATTGGATTAAGATTTCTTATTTAAACAAAAATAAATCCACAGTTTTATGTATTCATTTTTGTAAAGAAAAAACATATAATCTTTACATAAATTCATGTTTATTATTAAAATATGATATAAATTAACCAGGGAAAAAAAATTGCTAAATAATTTCGAAAGTTTTAATAATTCTGAAACTAAATCCGCTCTAATACAAGAACGCGTAGGACTTGTTTCAACGCATATGTATAAGCAGTTTTTGGATTATCAGCATGCAACTGTAAATACTAATGAAATTTTTGCGCGTATGGCAGACAATCTTCAAGACGTTGTTGAAACGCTAAAAGAAGCCTTTGCCTCACGTAACGTTACAACGCAGAATATTTATCTTGATATTGATCCGCAAAAGTCAGTTATTATCGTAAATATTCTTTGGCATAAAATCAGTTTTACTACACGATGCAACTTCCAGCCGCAAGCGCTTTACAGAGAAAACGGACAACATCTGTTTTCCGGCAGAATTATGGCAATTAGAGGAAATTACTATGAACTTATGAATGGTGTTAAAAACCACGACGAAGAAATGGTAAAACTCCTTGACAATGAAGTTGCCTCACTTTTTATCCCGGCTGAAACTAATCAGAATTCTATTATGAAAATAAAACACTTACCGGCACGCGAATTTTATCTTACACAGATAGATGCGCCAAAAGAGTTTGTCCTTAAAGTTATTGAAACCATTTGCGGCGGCGGCTTCTACCATGAAGAAGGGTCAAGAAAAAGTTTTAATATTTAAAACTTAGATGACTGCTTTGGTAATAAAACTCATGTATTCCAAAAACTCTTTGTGTGAAACTTTTAAAGTTACAGAAGGTTCCAATGCCGGATCACTCAGATATACATTTTCTTCATCCGAACCCTTAACCGCATAAGCATGATTAGGCTTTATCTCAACATTACTGCCGTCATCTTTGTGCAAAACTTTTTCCTGAGTATTTTGAAAATCCACAGATGTTGCGGCTACAAAAAGTTTATCCGCATCATTGAATTCGTCAATCACAGAAGGGTATGACTCCAACGTATAAGTATCTCCACAGCCTAAAAGCAGGTTGAATGCAAACTGAGGATCGTTACCGTTTAAATCAATTTTTATATCTTCATCGTTATTTTTGTTGTATGCATTTTCTTTAATATACTTGTCAACGGCTAATTCAAAAATACGTATATCACCATCCCCAATTGAAAGATAGTTTGAGTTCTTAATATCTTTAGCAGAAATATTATAACATAAATCTACACCCTTCAAATAAACTTGAGCATCTCCTGTTTTTTTATCAAGTTTAATGCAGTTTTCTAAAAATTCTTTTGTTTTACTGTTATTGGTAATTGTTTGCAGCGGCGCGATTAACCAGCAATTGCCCGTGTTACCCTGGATAAAATCCTCATCAATAAGTCCGTTTGGCGCCTTGTATTCGGGCAAATCAGATTCTTTAACAATTGATCGGTTAAAAAGTCTATCCATATCAATTTCAAGTTTGTTATTATCGCCGTTGTGGGTGCTTATATCAGCCATAATATCTTCTACATATTTGTCAGAGGCTTGCCCATGCATAGCCATAGAAACTACATAATTTTTTAACTCTTTGCGCTTGCCGAAAAGACCCCATTCATTGTCTATCGCTGTTAAAAGATTTTCAACAGGTTTATCAGGGTCTTTCCCGTTAATTTCTACAGTCTTTTGTTTATACATCTTTAAAACATCTTTAATGTTATTTGCATTTAGCATTTTCAAGTCATTTTCAAGATTTCCGCTGCCGGGGCCGTAAATATCCCGGATTAAATTATCGCAAATGTATTCACTAATACCATCCGCAATTGGTTTATAAGCCACCAAATATTCCATCTTTGATAATTCCCTCACACAATCATCAAGATGTTTGATAAAATCCATTTTCTCATTAGGTTTTAGCCCTGAATGTGTAAGGATTTCATCATTCAAGCTCTTTCCTCCGTAAACCTCCTTGAAATTATCCAGTATTCCTATTACATTTTCCGGGGTTATTCTATCCAGAATGTTATGTTTTATAGAATTTCTGACAGAAGGCAGGTTCAAAGCATTTTTTGCACTCAAGTCCTTCACCAAATCTTTTACAAGAACATAATTATTACTGTTTTGCGTCGTTACTAAGTAAGGTTCACCGGCTGAATATAAGGCCATCTCAAGCTCTTTACCGTTTTGGTCGTAAACAGCTCTTTGCGTAATTTTTGAGGATTCGTCATAATTGGTTTTGTATGCCAAGCCGTCCTTGTTTGCCTCAATAACACTGTACACCCTACCATCACTGACAAAAACCGTTTTTAGAGGCTGTTCATTGTACTCAATATACCCGTCAGAATTCTTATCTTTATAATATTTATAAAGCCATTTATCTGTTTTCTTATCGAAAATTAAAGTTTCTTTTTCACCATCAAGCCTTGTATTAGATAAACAATAGGTGTCTTCTCTATCGTAGCGTTCTTGAAGTTTTTCAAAACTAAATTGCTCCATATCAATCAGGCCTTTATCATCAAGCAAAAGCTCGGGAAAATTTTTGTGATAATATTCGCGGATTTCCACGTAATTGTCAGAGGACGATTGTTTTGTGTTAGAAAAATTTGCGCCAAATAACGAATTAATATCAGGGCTGCTAAGTTTTTCAAAACTGAATAATGAAGGCGTAGCCTTTATCTCAGCCATCTCAGACTTTGAAATAATTCCTTCATTCAACATTATAGAAAGCACAATATCAGGACTAAGCACACTATTATTGTACTGTGGGTGTGTTTGTATAAAATTCCTGTACTTTTCTATAGGCGATAAAGACATTTAATCTCCTTCTACAAAAAAGAAGACGGTTAATACAAAAAAAAACTTTAGACAATTTTACAAAGATTTACACTATTCCATAGAGATTTTAGAAGACACTTCGGCCACAATACGCGCAATATCAGCACCACCGATTGCGACTTCCAAAATCAAAGGACTGTGTATCAGAACGGTTTCAGAGTATTCCATTGTGTCAACGTCAATAACATCAAATTCAATGAAATCATCACCGGCATAGATTAATTTGCCATATTCGCCGCCTGTAGCCCAACGGATAAACATATATTTCTGCTCAAATTCTTTAAGCTTTTCAATCAATCTCATAATACCTTCCCTGTGGTTATACTTATATTTTACCAATTTTTGGCCATAAGTCAAGAAACGTTTAAAAATGATTAGAGTTAATGGACTACTAAGTACGATCCCTCTCCCGCAAGGGGCGAGGGTG
>USGC01000096.1 GCA_900554095.1 uncultured bacterium | reverse complement strand
CGAGTATAATAATAACTGTAATCCGGATTCGACAAAAAATACGAAAGGTCGTGTTATTCTTCTTCATCTTTAGCCAGAAAATTAATATACTTATTAGCCGCTTTTTGACCGAATGGATCTAAACTGTCATACTTATTTATAGTATCTTCACGCAGTTCTTTTAAATACATTTCCTGACGTTGTGCTTCATCTTCAGAGGATTGGTTAAGGGTGTTTTCGATATAGAACAATTTTGAAACATCAATATCCAACGTATCAGCTATTCTATTTAAAACATCAATAGGCGGTTGGGATATATTCAATTCATATTTTTGAACAGTTGAAAAACCTTTTCCAATTTTATCAGCCAGTTCTTTTTGCGTAAGCCCTTTTTCTTTTCGATATTTTTTTATATTTTCTCCAATTGACATACTACTTTTTGTTATAGAATCAGTACTTATAAAATTATCAGTCTCTTGCGTTAACTTCTGAACTTCTTGGTGTGAAACTTTTTTCCATATAATTTTACCGCTTCTTGTATCCTCATCTAACTTCTTAGTGTTTTCAATGGCTTCGGTTATTTCTTTGCCATTGAGGACTTCGAGAGGAATACATAACCCATCAGCAATTTTAAAGGCTATATTTAATGCAACGGTTTTTTGCTTTCTGGTAAATATACTTCTGACAGTTGAATCAGATAAATTGCATAATCGTGCGACCTCGGGAATGGTTAAGTCTTTGCTTTTCATAATTTTTTCTAATACTTTATAAAATTCCATCATTATTTCTCCTGTGTGCTTTTTTTATATTATATCATAAAAAATCACGCATTGCAAGAAGAAATTTTAGAAAGCTATTGACATATCGTGCAAAGCGTGATATACTAATAACATCAGGTCACGCATTGCGTGAGATAGGGGGGTGAAACTATGTCATCAAAAATAATGTTTTCTAATTTAAGAGCAGAAATGGCGAGAGAAAATATAACAATACAAGATATCGCCAAGGTTTTAAATCGTTCAAGAGAAACTGTTAGTAGTAAGCTAAGTGGGAAAAGTGTTCTCAATCTCGATGAAGCGTTTAAAATTAATGATACTTTTTTTCCAAAAAGTGATTTACGTACTTTATTTTCAGAACTAATAGTGAAGAATGAAAAGTCCGCATAGCGGCAGAAAGGAAAATTAAAATGAACGAAATTAAAATTTTTGAAAACGCAGAGTTTGGCTCTGTAAGAACAATTGAAGAAAATGGTAAGGTTATGTTTTGCGGTAAAGATGTAGCTGCGGCATTGGGCTACAAAGATACTGTAAATGCTCTAAAAGCTCACTGTAAGGAAGATGGGGTGGCAATTCACCACCTCATTGATTCAATGGGCAGAAAGCAGGCGGCTAAATTTATTTCAGAAGGAAATTTGTATCGTCTGACTGCACATTCAAGTCTGCCTTCCGCCGAAAAATTTGAAAGTTGGATTTTTGATGAAGTACTTCCGTCTATCCGTAAAACAGGCGGATATCAAATTCCGCAGTCCAGCACAGACAAATCCCATAGTCTGGAGGTCAAAGAAATGAATGCTCGTGTAAGAATGTCAAATCAATACTTAAAATTAGCCGCTGTGGATACAGTTTCGCAACAGTACAAAAACATTTTAGTAGCAAAGTCGGCTGAAATTCTTGCAGGAGAACCATTGTTACCATTGCCAAAATCAGAACAGAAAATGTATTCAGCAACTGAAATCGGAGATATGTTTGGTGTCACGGCTCAAAAGGTTGGAAGAATAGCTAATCTTAACGGCTTAAAAACGGAAGAATACGGTGAGTTTTATCGTGATAAGTCTCCTTATTCAAGCAAGGAAGTTGATGCGTTCAGATATAACGATAGGGCAGTAGAGCAATTTAAAAGACTTTTGGCATAAAAAATTCCCCTCGTGAGAGGGGAAGGAAATTGTCAAAATAGTGTATTGAATAAATTTATTTTTTATATATTTTGTATGTTCTACCATACTTTTCACGACGTATTAATTTTTCTTTGTGGTCGAAAAAATAAAGTTTTTCGCTAATATAAGATTTAATATCTTCATCATACATTTTATAAATATCTGTCTGAATTATTCCTGGATTTTCAGATATAATATTTAAAAGATTTTCGCCGAGTGTAGGTATAATATCTTGTTCTATTTTTTTTAAACGGATTTCCTTATTTATGAGGCTCTGATAGTTACTTTTTATGTAAGCTAAACGTTCTTCTTTAGGCTGAACTAATTCAAAGCAAGGATTTTGACTGTCGAAACATTTCATATGCATGTTTTCAAAATATTTATAAAAACATTCACCTTTTTCTTTACATTCATTTTTATATGAATAATAATAATTAATAAATTCAACAAGATTTTTCATTTCATCGTCAATTGAGTTTGAGATAGAACATTGTTTGCATAGATTAAAAAGTTTTCCATCATGTACACTGATAAATTCCCTGTTTGCAAATTCCCATCCCCAAGGCAATTCGCCATTTTCATCAAGTTTATCTAATCTTCTCCCAAAAGTGTTATGGTTATTGTCTTTTGGAATAGATATTAACTGATTTTCAGCAAGTATTGTAGCTATTTCACCTAGAGATTCTGCCTTCTTTAAATTTTGTAATACATTTGATTTATCGTTTTTCTTTTTAGACGTTATTTTTTCTTTAATTTTCTTGAAAAATAACATTTATATCACACTTCTTATTTTTATTAAGCAATCATTTTACTAATTAATCCTATAATTATCAGACCAGTAATTATACTGCCCCATAATATAACTTTTGAAATAGTGTTCCAATATAAAGTTGCTTCATTTATCTTTTTAATGGTGAATATAATACCTTTTATTAAATAATATATCACATAATATGCAAAATAAAGCGGGAAAACAACGCACAAGGCAAGTAACGCAATAATAACTCCTGTAGTTCCATCTATTCTACTACTTATTCCTACATAAACGTTACCTATTTTTTGTCCGAAACTTACACGCATATTTTTAATACCTACCTTTTAATGTAAAATATATTAAAATAATACCATATCAAACAAAATAAATCAATTCGCATATTACAATAATTTTTCGAGGTGTTTTTAGCAAAATGTGACAAAAATATTGGTAAATACACACAATATATAATGGGGGTAGATTTTATTTAGACGCTGTGCAACGTTCGTATTCTTCGTTTAGAATAAAATCAACTATCTTCTTACCATGAGGGTCTAAGATGTGATATTTAAGCAATAATTGCCTGTCGGAATCAAAAAGTCTGTTTTCATTGTTTATTTTAGCACCTTTAAATTCTTCTAAAATATTGTTTACTTTATATACATCGCATAATTTAATTAACATTTCAGCATCAGGTTGCCCTCTGTTGTTTTCCCATGCATTTACGGTTTTTCCACTTTTACCAACTAATGCTCCAACTTCATCGGCGGTTAACCCAGTATTTTCCCTTAATCTTTTTAGGGCCTTTGAAATTTGCTCTCTTCCCATATAGTAACTCCTTTTAGATTATACCTATATTATATACTGTTTTTGGGTTCGTGTCAATAAAAAAATCTAAAAAAAATAGATTTTTTATTCCAAAAACGCTTGACATTCTAAAAAACGTAGTGTATAATATAGATACAATCTAAAAAACATAGATTGGACAAAAAAAGAAAGGTCGTGAATTTATGTCTACTAATCAGATTATAGACTATTTTAATGCGTATTTAAAAAATAACGGTATTACCAAAGCGCACATAAGCAGAAAAACAGAAATACCAGCAGATACTATTTCTAAAATTTTGAGAAAAGAAAGAAGATTAATGGCTGATGAATTTCTGGAAATTTGTACGGCTATTAATATTAGCCCTGAAATTTTTAGAATTAGCGACGAAACCAAGTCAGCTTAAGAAAGGAAAATTTAAAATGAACGAATATGAAGTTATACTAAAAAGTTTACAAGCTACGATTGGTAAAGAAACAATCAGAAAAATTTTAGAGCAGTTCAAGGAAATAGCGAAGAATAATAACCTTGACCGCTCTAACAATTTACTGCATGATGTACTTCAAATAGTAGAGTATGAGCTTAATCATCCGTTTTTGGAAAATCGCAATCGATAAAATGCTTATGCGAAAATTCAATCTCAAAAAGCGGTTCGTGGTTTTCAATATGTGACTTGTAAAGTTCTTTATTTGCATCTACTACCGCTGCAAATGCATTAATAACTTGTTCAGTCATAAATTCATTCATAGATAAACCACAATGCTTGCATTTAATAGGTTCATGAGTTACATCACTCCAGTATATTGGGAATTCTTCACCGCATTTTTTACATCGGATGATTGCTTTTGTAGCCATATCAACACCTCCCTTCAAACAAATTATACCATATTTTGACAGGGAGGGCAATATTAAGATTAGATTAAAAGAAATCAAATCGGTATGAAAGGAGAAAACTATGGCTAATAAAATTAAAGAAAAAACTGATGTTCAAGTTGTTTTACTTCGACAGTTAAATGAACTTAGAGAAAAACAACTTAAACTACCAGTCCGAGATGTTAAGCGTTATACAAAACTTTCAAACGCAATTTGCGATACGGCAAAAACTCTTTTGACGTATTTTTAAATAAGCCACTTGCTTTAGGAGGAAATTATGAAAAGCCAAAAAAATCTCTCAGAAAGCAAAGTAGAATTACTTCCTGAGAGAATAAACGATACGAGTAAATTAGCCGAGGTGATTCCTGATAATATTACAGTATCAGAAATCGCAAAAGACAGAAACGGCAATCCTGTGTTTCACCCGATTGGCTAATTAATCGTGTATGTTTTCCAAACGAGTAAAGGAGGAAATTATGAAAGACAACAGAGTTTTATCTGAAGATTACAGTAAATTGTCCGTAATCAATAAAGAAACAGGCGAAGAAATAGCGGTAGTAACCCATGAACTAATTACTACCGCTGATGAAAAGATTATTGTTAAATTAACACCTAAATACGATTAATGCCTTAATTATAATATGCTGGGAGTTGATAAAAATGCTAACAAAACATGACGAAGAATTTGGTATGCAATAAAATGCAAGGGGACAATCAATAGCAACATATTATTAAAATATAGAAAGGAGATATTTTAAATGGGTAGAAAGAAACAAACTGATATTTTTCCGCATGTTAGTTATATCTGTGTTGGAGACGAAGCCCCTGTTAGATGGGATTCTCTAAGTAAAGAAAAGAGAGCGGAGTACTCAAAAAAAATGATGGATAAGGTTTCCGAAAACGTGAGCCGGCATATAAATGCCCACCCCGAGGAACTAGAACCATTGTTATAGTAAAAAAATCAAGGAGAAAACCAATGAACAATTGAAGGAAGTGAAACCAATGAGAATAAAAAAGGAATATAAAACACTGATACCGCCGTTATCGCCGGAAGAATATCAGTATCTTGAAGAGAACATATTAAAAGACGGTGTAAGGGAACCGTTAGACGACAAAATTTAAAGCCAAGGAGGAAAAAATGAAGCAGACGGAATATAACATAAAAACACGGCAATGCAAGACAAATTACAGTCCCGATCCATGGGGAGAGTTAAAAGAAATTAATGACCGTGCGATTATTGATAATATGATTAGAGACTATACTCAGCTTAATATTAAACAGGGCGTGACCAGAGAGCAGCTGAGAGGATAAAATGGGTAAGGAGGAAAAGAAAAAATGGGAACTACATATAAAAGCCGTGTTTACACGGACAGACCGGACTACGCTGATTTTGACACACCAGCAAAATTTCTAGCGATACAAAGCATTATTGCTAAAAGATTGCAGCAGCACCCGAAAGCAATTTGCTCTTACTCAGGCGGGGCAGACAGCGACATCATGATTGACTTGATAGAGCGTACGAGGGAGCTTTTTGAACTGCCGCCGGTTAAATATGTTTTTTTTAACACAGGACTTGAAATGAAAGCAACCAAAGACCACGTTAAAAAAACGTCTGAAAAATACGGTGTCGAAATTGAGGAATGCCACCCAAAAATAAGCATTGTACAAGCAGCCAGAACCTATGGAATACCCTTTGTATCAAAAATTATGAGTCAGGGGTTGGAAAACTGGCAGAAAAAAGGCGTACCACTGAGCATTGCGGAGGAATACGACAAAGCCGAGGATAAGGCGGCAAAAAGAAGAGAACTGAAGGAACGATACCCCAAGTGTGAAAGCCTGATCAACTTCCTTTGCTGTTGTAATTCCGCCGGAGAACCCAGACCTAACATACAGCTTGTAATCAACAGTTCAAAGTATATGCGAGATTTTATCGCAGAGTACCCGCCGGATTTTAAAATATCCGCTAAATGCTGTGATTATTGCAAGAAGCAAATTGCACATAAGGTGCAGAAAGATTACGAATTGATAATCACAGGAGAACGCCGTGACGAGGGCGGAATGAGGTCGGTACCCCGCAAAGATAACACTGCACTATGCTTTACGCAAACCAGCACCGGACAGTACAGACTCAGACCTCTTTACTATGTTTCCGACAAGGATAAGGAATGGTACAAAAATTACTATGGAATTAAGTACTCAGACGCTTACGAGGTTTACGGATTAACTAGAACAGGTTGCTGTGGCTGCCCGATATCTTACAAAGCGGTTGATGACCTCGAACAGATACGTCCATATGAGCCGAATGTCGTAAAGGCGGCGTGGAACATTTTCGGTAAGAGCTATGAGTACAGACAAAAATACAACGCTTATAAGGAAGAAAGAAGAATAAAAAATGAAAGGATATAAAGGATTTGAGCCGGGGCTGATATGCCGAGGCAAACAGTACGCAGAAAATA
>USGC01000095.1 GCA_900554095.1 uncultured bacterium | reverse complement strand
AAAAGAGCGCGCTGCTCAAGACATTGCAAGCGGAACAGCTATTCCTGAAAACATTCAAAAGACGTTCCTTGAAACTGTACAAAACGCGGCTTCAGCTTCCAATGTCTCCTCCTCTAGCCCCTCTGGCACTCAAAGTTCCGCTGGATTATCTATTAACAAGAATTCAAAACTCATAACAGCGCTTGAAAACTTTATCAAGTCAATAAAGTCTCCGGTGCAAAGCAATTCTTACGCTTTTGGCATGATGAATCCAATGCTGATGAACCCGACGATGAATTACGGTTTAGGCAGTTTTTCAATGATATCTTAATTTACAAAGATGTCATGTTGAAGTCGCGTTCTGAAACTGTAGCAGTGCATTCCAAAACATTATTTAAGAATTTTTCAATTGCGCATTCAATGCCTGAAATTTCTTTTTTCAGGTTTGCGTAATTTTCTTCTTTTTGTTCACGTTTTGCATTTTCAAAAATTTCGTCTACATACATAAATTCTTTTATACTCCAATTAACTTTAACACTATAGCTATACGGATATAATTCCCGTTTCTTTAAATTTTCAAATATTATTGTTACAAAATTTATTAATTGCCCCAAAATTAATTTACTTTACTGTAAAATGTAATAAAATAGTTTATAAAGGAAGTTATAAAAATTATGAAAACAGATTTTCAATTAACCAGTTATGATTACTATTCAAGCAGACGTGATATGGAAGTTATTTCCTGCATAGTTGAATCTTTAAAGCGAATTCTGGAAGAGGACAAAAACCAACCTCAGCCTCTGTTTTTAAAAACTTCCGATAACTTAATTTTGAATATTGCAAGAATGGTTGTGCAAGAAAAGAAAAAAACATTCTTAATAGGTATAACAGGTGAAAGTGCATCAGGTAAAACTGTTTTTGTCGACAACACTATAAAAGCCTGTGTTAAAGAAAAAAAAGAAGGTATTTATACTGTAATTCGTTGCGACGATTATTACAAAGACACTTCCAAAGAACTTAAAGAAGCCGGCAGTTATGAAGAATTATTTAAAACCGGATTTAGCTTTGACACACCTGCTGCCATTGATTTAGACTTAATGAAAAAGCACCTAATTGATTTGAAACGCGGACGAGAAATTACATCTCCGCAATACGACTTTGTTACTTGTGAATCCCATCCTAATGGAGATGTCAAAAAGCCTGCTAAAGTTATTTTAACTGAAGGCTTATATGTTTTAAACGAAGGCGTTAGAGATATTATGGATGTAAAAGTCTACGTCTTTACACCGCTTGAAGTTATTAAAGAGCGCTGGTACAAGCGCGCAGCATTACGCGGAAAAACCGGAACAGCGGCGGACATGCAGTTTGCTGATGTAAATAGAACCGCCCAAGAATATATCAGACCGGCTTACGGTATAGCTGATGCTGTTATCAACGGTATGGTCAGCCAAGAATATATTCAGCAGATTACTGATAAAATATTCAATACGCTTTTAGAAATTGCATCTTAACACAAAATAATTGCATAAAAAAGAGAAACCCTAAAATCACACCTGGGTTTCTCTTTTTTTTAATTAAGCGTTAAACTCACTCAACGCTTTTAGTAATCATACATTATACGGCAAGACGGGCATGGTTTGTCCGGAAATGCTTTTGCACATCTGTTACATGGTTTAACAATGACTTTTGCACAAGGATCACATTCAACTTTTTTAACCTTACATGGGTTGCAGTTTTTAAATCCAGTAAATGGATTTAAAGAAAATGAACTTGTGTTTTGGCCTATTCCTATGTATGGCAGCGGGTTAAGCTGGCTGATAGACCATGCATTTGCACTTTGCGCAGGTATTAGAAACAGCCCGAACAGCGCTAATGTCATAAATACTTTTTTCATACTTTACTCCTTAAATTTTTTACGGATGTATTTTCATCCACATACTCATTTTAAATCCTTGTGGATTTTATACGATAGCCGTGCAGGCTATTAGTATTAGCCTAAAGGAGTAAACCTTTGTCATAAATTTCAAAAAAAAAAAGACGCCTTTAAAAAGCGTCTTTTGATATATTGATATAATAATTTTTATAAAGCTTGTTTTGCAACCGGAGCATCTTCAAGAAGAATAACGTAAATTTGTTCTCCTTTTTTAGCGTGGTACTTAAGCCCAGGTGTAACAAGACCTGTAACAAGCCCAACAGCAGCACCCACAGGAGCACCAATTGCTATACCTGTACCGATTTTTGCAGGATTTGGTATAAATGCAAAACCTACACCGGCAGGAATACCAATTCCAACACCGCCAGCGGTATAAAGAAGCAATTTACCTGTTGTCATCCAAGGGCCTTCTTTTAATGCGTAGTTTTTGTAGAACGGTTTAGCGTTTAAGTTAGTAATATCGCCATCCGGAGTTTCAATTTGAGTTAATTGAACGTAAACTCTAGCATTTTTATTGAACCATTTTTGTTTATCAATGTTTAATACAGTACCGTGGAATTTAGAATTCGCAGGAATTACAAGAGTGCCTTCTTTAGTATAAATAGCTTGAGTATTTACAAAATAAACGTTATCACCGCCTGCGTGTTCTTCTGATTTAAATTTTTCGTTAAATGCAACTTGAAGAACGTTGCCTTCTTTAATAACATTTGCTGATTTTTGAATAAGCACTTCATTACAAGGAGCTTTTTTCTTAACATCAAGGTGTTCTACAGCATCGCCTTTGTATTCATTTTTAACAAGGTAAAGTTTTTCTTTTAATCTTGCTAAAAGCACAGCAGCTTCTGCTCTTGTTAATAAATCATTCGGGCGGAATTCATTTTCATTTGGATAGTTTACATAAATTCCGTATTCAAGAGTTTTTGCATAAACTGGTTTTGCCCAAGCAGGGATTTTTTTGTAATCTGAGAATGCTTGCAGTGCAGATGTATCAGAAACTTTGTCTTGTGTTATGTGGCTGATAACAGATTGGGTTTCAGCTCTTGTCATTAATTTTTTCGCTTTGAAAGTTCCATCCGGGTAACCGTATACAAGTCCAAGCTGCTGTGAACGCAGAATATCATTGTAATTAGCGTCAGATGAAGCTACATCAGAAAATTGATTTGAAATATTAACATTCAAATTGTCGTTAGATAATAATTTTAACAAAGATTTTACAAAACATATACGAGATACATTCGCATCAGGGTTAAAATTACCTTTTTCATCTAAGTTCATGATATCGTTAGAAACAACAATATCAATTTCTTTTTTCGCCCAATAGGAGTCAGCAACATCAGCTATTTGAGCAACGGCCAGTGCAGGAACAGCATTCAGCGCTATAAAAGCAAAAGCCATTACGCTTGCCAAAAATTTTTTCATAGATCTCAATTCCTCTTTTCTTTTTTTTTGAGTAGTAAACTTATTTTGTTTATAGTATAATAAAATTACAGATATTTGTAAAGTGTTATTTCAAATTATATTACAGATAGTTATATTTAAAAAAGTATAGTTACGATAGAGAGGAAAAAAATGGACAGTTTTACCATGACAAAAATCGTTGCAACCCTTGGACCTGCAACAAGCACAAAAGAAATGATTAAGAAATTATTACACACCGGAGTAACGATGTTTAGAATAAATTCATCTCATGGTGATGTTGAAATTCACAAAAAAAATCTTTCTTTTATCCGAGAGCTTGAACAGGAAGAAAAAACTCTAATACCTGTTTTGTTAGACCTTCAAGGACCTAAAATCAGAATTGGAAATCTTGCTAATCCTATAGAATTAAAAAAAGGTGAATTGTTGAAATTCAGACATCAAAATGAAATGGAAGATGATATTATTCCAGTTGACTATAAAGGTATTGCTCAAGACGTACACCCTGGTGAAATGATTCTCATTGATGACGGCAAACTCCAACTCGAAGTTCAGGAAGTTTGCGAAGGCACAATTACGGCAAAGGTTCTTACTGACGGACTTTTAAAGCAAAGAAAGGGAATAAATATTCCCGGCTCAACAGGCAGTATAGACGTTTTGACAGAACGTGATTTGACTTTTGTTAAGTTTGCGGCTGAAAATGATATTGATTATCTTGGCCTTTCTTTTGTAAGAGAAGCGGAAGATGTGGTTCAATTGAGAAAACTTTTGGATGCCTATCAAAAACCAATAAAAATAATTTCAAAAATAGAAAAACCTCAAGCCGTTGAAAATATTGATAAAATAATTGAAGTTTCTGATGGAATTATGGTAGCAAGAGGCGACTTGGGCATTGAAATTTCAACAGAAAAAGTTCCGATTGTGCAAAAGACAATAATTCGCAAAGCAAACGTTAAGCGCAAAGTCGTAATCGTTGCAACACAAATGCTTGAAAGCATGATTGAAAATCCAATTCCAACACGCGCTGAAACATCAGATGTTGCAAATGCTATTTTAGACGGCACAGATGCAATCATGCTTTCTGGCGAAACCGCAGCCGGAGCTTACCCGGTAGAGTCAGTTGCAATGATGAAAAAAATTGCAGAAACAGTTGAAGCGTCTCCCTTTATGAGAAAAAATAAATTTCCTCGTAAAATGATTGAAGAAGAAAAAGATAGCCAGGCAATGGCTATTGGCATGGCTATTGCTGATATGTCTAAAAAAATGGATATAAAAGCTGTTATTGCGTTAACTGCAAGCGGTTTCACCGCTCAATCTCTTTCTGAAGGAAGATTATCAGCTCCAATTATCGCTTGCTGCCCTAAAAAAGAAATATGTAGAGATCTTAAATTATATAGAGGGGTTTATCCTGTTTCTATTGACTTTGAGGGGAAAATCGACAGGCCGGCTCTGCAAAAAATTGACAGTTTTTTAACCTCTGAACTTGGCTTTAAAACCGGCGATACAATTATCTTCACCGGGTCAGTGCCTGAGCTTTTAATAGGAGGCACCAACTTCATTAAAATTCATAAAATAGGTTCAGCAGACGACTAAAAAAAAGCCCCTTCAACAAGGGGCTTTAAAATTTTTTAGGAAGGTAGGAATAGGAATAAAGTATCTCTCTTTAGTTAAACGGAAATAAATAATCTCTTTCTTAATATCTCGTGTTTATTTAATGTTTACATATATATAAAGTATATAAATATTATCTAATTTCAAAATTCTATAATTTTGTTACAAAAGTTAATAAATCAGAAAGTCAGGTATATTCTATATTGAAAATAAATTAGATAATTATACACTTGCCAAGAAAAAAAAATTGTATTAGAATAAACTTGTACACATGGTTAATTGAATTTCAAAAATTTGGAATTCGGGTTAGTGAGGGTAAATGCTAGTTTCTTCAATAGTCAGATTCAATGCAGAAAAAGGCATGACTAATGCCGCATTTGGTAATGTTCAAAACGCAGCGCAAATGTCTAATCAGGCGCACAATACCTTTGGCGGTGAACATAATTTGACTATGCTTAATCAAATGGATAAAAAACTCTCTCTTGATTTGGCATCTAATTCACTTTTATATAAATTAAATTCTCTAACTGAAAAATTAGTTCAAAAGCACCAAGAACAAAATACCCACAAAAGTTCTTTAAATCTTTTAGCTTAAAATCTATTTTTTATCTGCAAATAAATATTTGACGAGTGTAGAAAACACCGCCGGTATTATAGAAATTACCACAAGTACAGGTACAATTCCCTTAGCTTGTGCAACAAAACCTATTACCGACATAAACACAGCGACGACGCCCCACGAAAAGCCGTTTATATTGAGGGAGAACGCTCTGTGCCATTACCATCGTAACGGGCACGGCCATCATCGTGAAAAGCCCCATAACAACATACAAACTTATTGATAAATAGGGAAGCGTTTTATAAGTAAGAGCAAACAAAAGCATCATAGGCAGAGGTGCAATCATTGAAAAATAAAATACATTTTTAGTCCCAACAAGTTTTTCAAATGAACGGCTTAAAACAGAGCCAATTCCGCCCATAAAAATAAATGCAAATAACGCAAATCCTATAAAAAATGGAGTATATCCCATAGATTTCCATAAAAATGGAAGCAGTATTGAACACGAAGTTGTCATAAGAGTTTTCAATATCGCAATTAAAATAAGTATCTGTAACTTACGGTTTGATAAAATATCACTCAAAGCAGCAATAAGACTTTTACGCATGGACGGTGCTTCAGAAGCCGGAATTTTAGGGATAAATTTAAACATCAAAAGTGCAATTGAAAGCCCGAAGACACATAGCACAGGCATATGATTTAATCCCCAGAACTGGGCTACATATGCAGATAGAATAGGCCCGAATGAAAATCCTAAAGAGCCCATTGCAATAAATATTCCCATACTTTTTGCAGCATCAGAAGAAGCAAATCTAGCCGCAAAGCCAAGAGCCTGCGGATGAAATAAACTTGAGCCGAGACTTCCGAAAATTATGCACAGCACAAGTGTAAAAACATCACGTGAAGCCGGTGCCAGCGAAATAAATATTGATGAAAAAATTAATCCCCAAAATACAAAAATTCTTTTTACAATGTTATCTGCAAAAAATCCAAATATTGGCTGCAAAATGTTTGCTGTAATATTTGAAATACTTAATACGACGGTCGCAACTGCCATTGAAATTCCTAATTTTGCGGCAATAAACGGCATAATCGGATTAAGCATTCCAGTATAGACATCATTTGCAAAGTGAGCGGCACCAAGCCATATACGGGGTAATTTATAATTAATTCTATTCATATCACAATATAAGCGTAAAATATTTTAAAAATCAATGCTATAGAAGATAAATTCGTAATAAATCTTATATAATAATTGAACTTTTATTGTTTATACTATATAATATCATCAGGAGGATATATCATGAATTTATATAAAAACCTTAAAACCATATG
>USGC01000094.1 GCA_900554095.1 uncultured bacterium | reverse complement strand
GTGAAAACACGGTAAGTAGGGGATAGTTCGTTTTAAGAAAGAAACGTTTTGGGGCTGGCCTTTTATGATGCTTGAAACGACACCAGCCAGAGCACTTATGCTTGTTGTCTTTATCCCGCCTCCTGTTCCGCTCGGAGAGGCCCCGATTACCATAGCTATGATAAGAACCAATAACGCGCTGCAAGGAAGATTTCCTAATGGAACAGTGTTAAAGCCTGCGGTTGTCGATGCGGACATTACCTGGAAAAATGCGCTTAACAGCGTAGTGTTATTTCCAGCCATATATAAAAACGTTCCTGCTGTTGCAATTAAAAATGTTATAGTCAAAATTACTTTTGTTGTAAAAGTTATCTCTTTGCTGTAACCTTTAATCTTTCTGTAAATATCCATTGGGATTATAAAACCAATGGCGCCTGCGTAGCATAAAAATGCGATAATAAGATTAATTGATGTATTATCTTTGAAATTTTCCAGCCCATTGCCGTAAATACTGAAACCTGCTGTTGAAAATGCAGAAATTGAATGGAAAAAGCCTGACCATAGCGGTTTTTCAAGTCCTAATGAATTGAATTCCAGGGTTAAAAGGGTTGTTCCTATCAATTCAATCACAAGTGTATAGATAATGATATTGACAACAAATTGCTTAATGTTAAAACCTTCCGGCAGCGGAAATTCTGCAGAAAGGATTTTAGTTCTGTTTACCGGCAGCCTGCTCCCCGAAGAAAGTATAAAAAATGAAGTTATTGTCATATATCCTATTGCGCCTAATTGAATAAGCCCTAATAGTATTAGTTTGCCAAACGGGGTGTACAATTCGCTTATTGCACCTGTTGTCAGGCCCGTTGTTGACATTGCTGATACTACATTAAAAAGGTTATCAATTATGCCCACGGACTGTTTTTGCGCAAACGGCATTGATATTAAAAGCACGCCAACTGATGCGTAAAATAAAAAACCCAGTATTATCACTTGATAAGGCTGTAAAGTTGATAGGTTACGGCTTAATTTTTTTATTATTTTTGTCATGTTACTACGATCTCCCAAAAATATTATATAATGAAAAATTTTTTATAATTTTTATTAAGTAAATTCTTGAAGACTTTTTGATTTTCTATGTTCATAGTATAATATTTTACGAGGTGAAAACATTTGAAACACTCTAAACTTACAGCCCTAATATTTATAGCACTTATACTCGGTATAGTAATCGGACATTTTTTTCCTGATTTTGCCGTGAGAATGAGGCCCTTTGCGGATATTTTTCTGCGAATGGTAAAAATGATTATAGCGCCTCTTTTGTTTGCGACACTTGTGGTCGGAATTGCAGGCCACGGTGATGCCAAAAGCCTCGGTAAAATCGGGCTTAAAACAATTATTTATTTTGAAATCGTAACGACTTTAGCACTTATAATCGGGCTAACAATGGGAAACATTATGCAGCCGGGTGTTGGCTTTGTATCAGGGACTTCCGCGCACGCAATCCATATGCAGGAAGCAGGTCTTATGGCAGGTACGCAGGCTCATACTTCAATCAGTGCAATGGTTACGGATATTTTTCCGACAAGTGTAATTGATGCAATGGCAAAAGGTAATTTGCTGCAAATTGTTGTGTTTTCAATTTTCTTTGCGCTCGCAATCTGCGCTGTTGGCAAAAAGGCTGAACCTGTTCTTGAAATTCTTAATTCAGTGTCGCAAATTATGTTTAAATTCACGGAATACGTTATGTATTTTGCACCGCTGGGGATTTTTGGAGCGATTGCGGCAACTATCGGCGCTAACGGGCTGGGGGTTTTGAAAAACTATGCAAAAGTTATTGGAGCGCTTTATATTGCATTGGCTGTTTTTGTTTTGCTTGTTTTAATAATCGCTTGTAAAATCGTAAAGATTTCATTCAGAAACCTTTTGAGAGCATTGCAGGAGCCGGCGCTTTTGGCGTTCACAACCGCAAGCTCAGAGGCTGCATTTCCTAAAGCAATGGATATAATGGAGCGTTTCGGTGTGCCAAAAAACATTGTTGGATTTGTAATGCCGACAGGATACACGTTTAACCTTGACGGCAGTACGCTATATCTTGCGATGGGCGTTCTTTTCTCCTCACAGCTTGTCGGAATTCATCTGGATTTAAACCAGCAGATTATAATTATGCTGGCGCTTATGCTTACAAGTAAAGGTGTTGCTGGCGTTCCGAGGGTTTCGTTGATTGTTCTTGCTGGTACTCTTGCAAGTTTCAATATTCCGATTTTAGGCGTGGCAATTCTTTTGGGAATTGACCAAATCCTTGATATGGGCAGAACAACAGTTAACCTTGTCGGAAACTGCGTTGCAACAGTCGTTATTGCTCGCTGGGAAAATAAATTTGATTACGACAAGATGAATGAATTCGTTCGCCAGTCAAAGGCTGAAAGCATTGGCGCCGATATTGAAAATTTTAGAAAAGCTCACAGCAAAAAAGAATGTTAGAATATTAATATAATAAAATAGAGGATTAATTAATATGAGTGAAAGTACAAAAGTTGAATTGAAAGATACTTTAAATCTCCCGCAAACAACCCTTGCGATGAGAGCAAATGCGACTGTCCGCGAACTTGAAATCCAAAAGTTTTGGGAAGAAAACAAAATTTACGAAAAATCAATTGCAAACAAAGATAAAGCAAATAAATTCATTCTGCACGACGGGCCGCCATACTTGAGTAGTGAGAAAATTCACGTTGGAACAGCGCTCAACAAAATCCTTAAAGATATTTTGACAAAATACAAATCACAAAGAGGGTTTTATTCGCCTTACGTTCCGGGCTATGACGGCCACGGGCTTCCGATTGAAAACGCAGTTGTGAAAAATATTAAAGGCGGAAGAAGCGCACTCACACCTTATGAACTTCGCCAAAAGTGCCGCGAATTTGCACACAAAAACCTTAAAGGCCAGGAAAGCGAATTCAAACGTCTTGGTGTATGGGGCGACTGGGAACATCCGTATTTGACTATCAATCCGGAATATGAAGCCGAACAGGTTAGAGTTTTCGGCGAAATGTACAAAAAAGGTTATATAGAAAAAGGCATGAAGCCGGTTTACTGGTGCGCATCTTGCGAAACTGCACTTGCAGAAGCCGAAGTTGAATACGCTGATCACACCTCAACTTCAATTTATGTAAGATTTAAGTTTGACGACGAGGCGACCGCAAAAATCGCTAAAATGATTGACCTTGGCGGCAAAAATGTTTACGCAATCATCTGGACAACAACTCCTTGGACAATTCCTTCAAATATGGCAATCAGTATGCACCCTAAATTTGAGTATACTTTTTTTGAACGGCGAGCTGAGGCTGGAGGGCTTGCGGGAGCGCAAGACCGTAACGCCGTTAATCGCGAGCCGGCAAGCAATGGCGATGTTTATGTTGTGGCTCAGGAGTTGCTGGGCGCATTTCTGGCTGATGTTGGGTGGGAGGAAAAAGATATTAAAGTCCTCGGCTCCTGCGTTGGATCAGATTTGGAACTTTTAAATACAATTCATCCGTTAGCAGGCAGAAAATCACCGATAATCTTGGGTGAGCACGTAACACTTGATGCCGGTACAGGTTCAGTCCATACTGCTCCGGGACACGGTCTTGAAGACTATGAAGTCGGATGCAAATACGGCATTGAAGTCTTTTCACCGCTCGATGGGCGCGGTGTTTGGACAAGTGCCGTTAACGACAAAGACCTTGAAGGCGTTCCATATTATAAAGGCAACAAAATAGTTATTGAAAAACTTCAAAATTGCGGCGCGCTTTTGAAAGCTCAGGATATCAACCACAGTTATCCTCACTGCTGGAGATGTAAAAATCCGGTAATTTACCGCGCAACTCCACAATGGTTTGTTAAAGTAGACAAATTCCGCGACGAAACTCTTGAGGCAATCAAAGACGTAAAATGGATTCCGGCAAGCGGCGAAGCCAGAATTTCAAACATGGTTGCTAGTCGTACAGACTGGTGTATTTCGCGCCAGCGTGCATGGGGCGTGCCTATTCCTGTGTTCTACTGCGAAGACTGCGGTGAAGTCATTGTAACTGACGAAACAATCAACCATGTTGCAGAAATTTTTGAAAAAGAAAGCTCTGATGCCTGGGTTAAATACTCTGCTGAAGAACTTCTTCCAAAAGGTTTTGTTTGCCCGAAATGCGGCGGCGTGCATATGAAAAAAGAAAACGACATCATGGATGTATGGTTTGACTCCGGCATAAGCTGGCGCGCGGTTGTTGAAAAACGCTCTGATGTACTCGGTACAACTCCTGTTGAAATGTATCTTGAAGGCTCTGATCAGCACCGCGGATGGTTCCAGTCATCACTTTTAACATCAATCGCAACGCAAGGAAAAGCGCCTTACAAAACAGTTTTGACGCACGGCTTTGTTTTTGGTGAAGACGGCAGAAAAATGTCAAAATCTTTAGGTAATTACATCAGACCTGACGATATTATTAAAAACTACGGCGCGGATATTTTAAGACTTTGGGCGGCGTCTGTTGATTATAGAAACGATACCAAAATTGGCGACAATATCATTAAACAGCTTGTTGAAATTTTCAAAAAGACAAGAAACACCTCAAGATTTTTGCTTGGTAACCTTTTTGATTTTGATCCTGCTGTTGATTATGTTGAATACAAAGATTTGAAAGCGTTAGACAAATTCGCGCTTCACAAACTCAACCACTTGATTGAAGGTGTTACGGAAGCTTTTGAAAACTATGAATTTTACAAATATTTCCAACAACTTCAAAACTTTGCGGCAGTTGATTTAAGCTCTTTCTATCTTGACATTGTAAAAGACAGGCTTTACACAGCAGGCAAAAAATCGCTTCCCCGCCGTGCCTGCCAGACTGTAATGTATGAAATTTTGCAGGCACTAGTCAGAATGCTCGTTCCTGTAATGCCACACCAGGCAGAAGATATCTGGATGAGTGTTCCGGAGTGTCAGAGGGGGGGATTGATAAGTATTCTTCTTTCAGAATGGCCTAAGACAAATTCCGAATGGAAAAACGATAAACTTGAAGAAGAATTCACACAAATTCTAAAAGCCCGCGAGATTGTAAGTCGCGCGATTGAACCTTTGAGAGCGGACAAAAAAGTCGGAAGCTCTCTTGAAGTTGCGGTTTATGTGAATGCAAAAGACACGTCAGTCTTGAAAGCAAACGAAGACGAGCTTTGCAATATCTTCATTACTTCACAGGCTTATGTAACTGATGAAAAGCCGTCCGATGTTCTGAACGAATACCAAGAAGACGATTT
Source organism: uncultured bacterium (assembly GCA_900554095.1). GTDB lineage: Bacteria > Cyanobacteriota > Vampirovibrionia > Gastranaerophilales > Gastranaerophilaceae > Scatenecus. Next base: position 1,582 of record USGC01000094.1, on the reverse strand, counting down.
TACAGTTTGGGTTACAAAAGCTCAAGGCGAAAAATGTGCCCGTTGCTGGAAGTTTAGAACGCTTAATGCAGACGGAATTTGTGAAGAATGCATGGAGGCGATTGAAGTTTAGAAACTTCATCCCTACAGTGCCGAAAAATATTTAAAGGGAGTTTTTACTCCCTTTTTTAGAATGTATGGTAATGCTCTACAACCTCTTCCAACTGTAACTCTGTTTCATAGGGCGGTGAATGTACTCTCGACTAATTCAGAGCCAATATATATGAGCACACTACGTGTGCTCACCATGGGTAATCATCTTTGATTTCCCAGCCGTCATAGAAAATTAAGGCGCCACAATTATATCTTTTATTTTTTGCAATATTTTTATTGCATGCATATATCGAATTGTTTTTCATGGCTTCGCGCGTACTTCCGCCCCAGTTAAAAAATGTGAGATTTGCATTGCTTTTACTAAATCTGAGTATAAAATCTTCGCGGGAGTAATCTCGGCTGGAATGTTCCATTGGATTAACATTCCCTTTTGTTGATACGGTTATATATAACTGGTCTACAGATACTGGATTACAGGTGGCGGAATCTACGCAGCCATCAAGAGAGAATAACAATGTCGTTCCGTTTTTTAATCTTGCTGCGTAATGCTCATTGGCAAACAGCGGCAGCGTTGTGTCTTTGGTATCCAAACTCAGGTAGGGTATTAAATAAGTTTCCACAACCCTTGTAAGGTTGGCCTTACGATTATTACTTCCCCAGTCCCATTCTTTCGGGCTGCCGTGGTCTTGTATTGACATTTGAAAAGCGTTCGAGATGACTGAATAAACATGTTTCATACGGTTTACGTGAACGGTTTTCTGCCATTTGCCGACAAGTCCTGGAAGTGTCATTGCAGCAATTATCCCGATTATTCCCAGTGTAATCAGCACTTCTGACATGGTGAAAGATTTTTTACTATTAAGCATATGTTTAAAAACCCTCAAAAATTTTTACTTTATAAACATATATGTTTGTATTCAAAATTATATGTTGTAATAATATTTTGTCAAGAACGGTAAAATATATATTATGCTTGACAAAAATGAAACCTTAAAAATTCTTGCAGAAAATATTAGGGTCGAACGTGCCAGAAAAAAAATTTCACAGGAAAAACTTGCGGAGCTTTCAGATATTACACCCCAGCATTTATATAGAATTGAAAACGAGAAAGTTTGTCCGACTATTCTTGTTGTTGCAAATATTGCAAAGGCTTTAGGTGTTTCCTTAAATGATATTCTGCCAATATAATAAAGTTTTTAGTGTATAATTATTTTATGAAAAATTTGATTGATAAAGCGAGTGAATGCCACAAGCTTTCAAAACCTGAAATTACGGCGATTTTGAGAGATAACTCTGTAGACGAATATCTTTTCCGCGCCGCTGACGAGGTTCGGAGAAAATATATCGGTGATGAGGTTTATCTGAGAGCATTGGTTGAGTTTTCAAATATTTGCCGCTGTAATTGTTTTTACTGCGGTCTTCGCGCAGCAAATAAAAACGTTGAACGCTACCGTCTAACCGGAGAAGAAATTTTGAATTGCGCAAAACA
>USGC01000093.1 GCA_900554095.1 uncultured bacterium | reverse complement strand
AATTGTTGTTGAAGCTGTGGTTAAGCTTATTCCAAAACCTCAGGCTCATCGGGTTATGATGGCTTATTTTGACAAAATTGAAGATTCTGTTTGCGCTGTTAATGCAATTATTGAACAGCAGGTTTTTCCAACAACTCTCGATTTCATGGACAAAAACGCCATTCAAACTGTTGAAAAGTTTTATCCTTGCGGGCTTTTGACGGACAAAGACGCCGCGCTTGTTATTGAAGTTGACGGCTTTCAAGGTGCAATCAATTATCAAACAGAAGTTATTTTATCGATTTTAAAATCTGCAAATGCGGCAGCTATTCAATCTTCAAAAACTGAGGAGGATTATAACAGAATTTGGGCGGCACGGCGTTCGTCTATGGGCGCGTGTGCAAAGTTGAAGCCTAATGTAACAACCGATGATGTTATTGTGCCTCGAGAAAACCTTGCAAAGCTCGTTTGTGGAATTCGCGAAATTTGTCAAAAATACCGGCTTGATGTCTGCATGGTCGGGCACGTGGGCGACGGCAGTGTTCACCCGCAGATCCCGATTGATTACAGAAATGAGGATGAGTACAAAAGGTTTAAGCTTGCAAAATCAGAGATTTATGATTTGACAGCGTCTTTGGATGGAATTTTGTCGGGCGAGCATGGCATTGGGTCTTTGAAGCGCGAACATATTCACAAGGTTGTAAACCCGCTTGCGCTGGATTACATGCGGACAATCAAGAAGACCTTTGACCCAAACAATATTTTAAATCCATATAAAATATTTTGAGCCCCTCACCCGCAGGAGTAATGCTCACTTAGCTCGCAAACTCCGTGCTTTCTCTCCCGTGCAGGGGAGGGGGAATGAAGACCAAAACCAGTAATTCCGAGGCTTGCGGAGTTTAATATACCAAGTCATTTAGCGTTACATTAAGGGCTGTAGAAATTTTTAGCAGCACCTCAATGCTTGGATTTACAAGTTCATTTTCGATGTTTGAGATGTGCTGTTGGCTGATGTCAGTCATTTCAGACAATTTTTCTTGTGAAATTCTTTGTTTGGCACGATATTGACGTATATTGTCAGCTATGTTTTTTCTTAATTCGTTATCTTGCATAATTTTATTTTAAACCAGTTGCAATTATATTTTTATCATGTATAGTTGATATTATAATATGTATAATTGATGAAAGGTGTTTTATGCTTGAAAATTACGATATTGCCCGCGCAAAAAAGTTTTATAAAATTTTAGATGAAATCCTGACTATTAAAAATCTTTCGGAAATTTTGTATTCTTATGCACAGTACAACGAGGATACCAGCGATGAGTGTTCCAGGCTTTTAATTTTAATTGCTCCGTTGCGTGAGGCGGCCTTTGCTGCGAATGATTTTTCAAGAGAGTTTGAGGATGTGCTTTAACCCTGCTTGACCCGCCTGCGCTTTGCATTATAATTTAATCATGGATAAGAAAGCGTTTGTGAATTACCTCAGAGCCCTTGGGATTGAAGTCCATACCACGACTAAAGCCCGCGGTAATCATGGGTTTTATTTGAATAACAGAATCGATATTTCTAAAAATGTCCCTGATAATCGCTTTGTGCCAACGCTTTTGCATGAATTTGCCCACTACATTCACGCAAAAATTGAACCTGATATGCCCAAAACCGGTGGCTCGCTTAAAGTTCTGTTTGGATTAGACACGCCTGTTTTGGAAAAAGAGCTTTTTAAAGTTACAAATTTTGTTGATGAAAATTCACTCTGTATCCGCTTAATCGAGCATCGTGAGCGGGTTCATGAAAAAATTATCGAGTTTGACAGAATTATTAAAAAAGATTATCCGGCTTTTTTACGCTCAAAAAAGTTCAAGGAATTTGAAAAATATATTAAGCGCTCAGACGCCCGATATCTTTTGAAATATGACAGGGTAAAGGTTATGGGCGGATTTTTGGGGTTACGGACTAAGGTTTTTACAATTGATACGATTGAAAAAGATTTTCCTGATATGCCAAGGGCTTTTGCGGCATATATTCGGTTAAAATCCGCAGTAAGAAAGCAGACAAGGATTTCTAAAAAGATTAATAAATTTAAAAAGTATTATACCAAGCCCACGGAGCTTTTTGCACGGTTTATCGAGGGCTTGTACCTTGATCGCGAATGGGTTGAAGCAATTGCGCCGACTGCTTGCGAACAATTTTTTACCAGGTTAGAAAACGGGTATTACCTGGAATTGGCGGATTTGATTAAGTCATAATTCTCGGTTACGCGCGGCCGTACATGTCTTCGTAGCGAATAATGTCTTCTTCTATCAGTAAATCGCCTTTTTGGACTTCAATTACCTCTACAGCCTCATCGTAAGGGTTTTGGAGAGAGTGGATTGCTTTGACCGGTATGTCAACGCTGTAACCCGAGTTTAAAATCAGTTCTTTGCTTTCAAGGATTACCTTCGCTGTGCCTGAAAGCACTACCCAGTGTTCACTTCGATGGTTATGTGATTGAACGGACAGTTTTTGTTTCGGGTTCACGTGAATAATTTTTGTTAAGAAGCCTTCGCCCTGCGCTATTACTGTGTAAAATCCCCATGGGCGGTATACGGTTTTGTGAACAAGATGTGTGTTGTCGTTTTGCTTTTTTAAGGTTTCGTAAATCTTTTTAACATCTTGGGTGCGGTCTTTGCGGCAGGCAAGAATTGCGTCTTCAGTTTCAACGATCACAGTGTCTTCAAGTCCTATTGTCGCAACAAGTTTGGAAGATGCGTATACAAATGAATTCTTTGACCCCTCGTCAAGAACATGGCCTATAAAAACATTATTATTTTTGTCTTTGGGGCTTACATCATAAATCGACCCCCAAGATCCCAAATCATTCCAATCACTTTCAAGTTTGATTAAAGCTATGTTGTCAGACTTTTCCATAACAGCGTAGTCTATTGAAATGTTTGGCATTTCATCAAAATCTAAAAACGGAATATTATCGCTTTTTGTGAAGTCTATTTTGTCTGAAATTTCAGAAATTTGAGGGGCAAGTTTTTGGATTTCTTTTAAAATTACAGAGGCTTTAAACATGAAAATGCCGCTGTTCCAGAAATAGGTTTTGGCTTTGAGGTAGCTTTGCGCGGTTTTGTAATCTGGTTTTTCGACGAAATTTTTTACTTTATAAAAATTGTTAAGATTTTCGCTTGTGTTAATGTAGCCATAGCCGGTTTCCGGGTATGAGGGTTCAATCCCGAAAGTTACTATATAACCGTCTTGGGCGAGTTTTTCACCTTTTTTAACCGTTGCAGCAAACTTTTCGGTGTTTTCAATAAGCTGATCTGACGGAACAACTAGTATTATCGGGTCATTTTCGATTTTCTGCATTAAATACTTTACTGCAAGTGCAATTGCCGGGGCCGTATTTTTTGATACAGGTTCTGCGAGTACTTGAGGGGCAGGAGTTAATTCTTTTAACTGCATTTTTACATTTGCAAGATGTTTGGTGTTGGTAATGCTTAAAATATTTTCCTGAGGCATGCAAAAATTTAATCTTTCAAATGTTGATTGCAAAAGACTTTTTGAGGACGTTAAATTTAAAAGGTGTTTGGGGTATAATTCCCGGGACAATGGCCATAGTCTGCTTCCTGAACCTCCTGCTAGTATTATTGAATACATCTTTTAATCCTCTTTTCTCCCTATTCCTTATAATATTATATTATAAAATGAGATTTAGTTATGTAAATTATTTTAAATTTTATTTAAACTTAATATAAAATATGTCGTATAATATTTATGATACCATACGAGGAATTTATATGTATATGAAAAATATTTTAGTAACAGGCGGTGCCGGATATATCGGAAGCCATACAGTGTATGAACTTAGAAAGCATGGTTATAACTGTGTTATTTTAGATAATTTCAGCCAGGGATGCCACGAGTTTACTAAGGGCTGCAAAACCTATGACGTAGATTTGAAGAATATTTCTGAGATAAAAAAGGTTTTTGCTGAAAATGACTTTGATGCGGTTATTCACTTTGCGGCAATAGCTAAAATTGCGCAATCTGTTGTTTCACCGCAAAGGTACTATTATAATAATGTGGTAAATACTTTAAATCTTCTTGCTGTGATGAGGGAGTTTCATGTGAAGAAAATCGTATTCTCGTCATCCTGCGCAATATATGGTGAACCTGTTTACATCCCGCTTTCTGAAAACCATCCGAAAAATCCGATTAGCCCTTACGGCCGTTCAAAATTGATGGTTGAACATATTTTGCGGGATTATGACAAAGCTTACGGGATAAAATATATTGCTTTAAGATATTTTAATGCAGCAGGCGCAAGCACGGAGAAAAATCTTGGAGAAATTCACAGCGCTGAAACCCATATTATTCCGATAATTCTGAAGACAATTGATGAACCTAATGAAAAATTTGTTATTTACGGTGATCAGCATCACACACTTGACGGTACAAGTATACGCGATTATGTACATGTTGAAGATCTGGCATACGCACACAGGCTTGCTGTTGAAAGGTTATTTAGCGGATCAAAAAGTGATGTCTTTAATCTTGGTACCGGACACGGTACTTCTGTTAGAGAAGTTATTAGCGCTGTTGAAAGAGTTACCGGGCAGGAAGTTTCAGTAGAAATCGGCGAACCGCGCGAAGGTGAACCTGATATTCTATATGCCAGCTGCTCTAAAGCCCGAAGAGTTCTGGGCTGGCAGGCTAAGTATGAAAATATTGACGATATTATCAGAAGTGCATGGGAATGGGAAAAAAAACTTAAATCCGCTCAGTCGCTTTCCGATATTGTCTAGCAAAATTTCTTTTGTAACTTTTTTTGAAATATTTTTATTTTACACAAATTTTTGATAATATTGTAAAATAATGATTGAGATGGAAAAAAAAGAAAAGATAATTATCGGCTCGTCTTTCGTTGTAATATGTTTTGCATTAGGTTTGTTTTTTACAAAGGTGTACCAAACTCCGCAAAAAGTCGACAATATTTACAAAGAAGCACTTGCTGATTATAACAAAGGGGATTATTCAAACGCGTATTACTTATTTTCAAAGGTTACGCCGTTTTCGGATCTGAAGCCTGCAGCAATTTATCACCAGGCTGAGGCTGCAAAAGCTGTAGGGGATAACGCTTCTGCAATAAAAAAATACCAGCTTGTATTCAACCACTATCCTAAAAACCCGCTCGCGCTCCGTGCAAAATATTCAGCTGCTCAGCTTTTGCTCGATGATAATCCTAAGCTTGCTAAAAAATATTTCGACCAAATTATCAAAGAAGCGCCGGACAGTGATTTTGCGATTGCATCAGAATATTATTACGGAGTTTTGATTGTTAAATATTATACAAAAGATTCTGAAACAATCTTCCCGCTTTCAAAGAAACAGGATGCGGAAGATGCATTCAGGCACTATCTTAAAAAAGCTCCTTCAGGAAGACTTGCGTTGAATGCGATTGACAACTGGCTTTCGCTAAATAAAGAAATAGCTTCTGATGATTACCTTTTAATGGCTAAATCTTTGTATAAATTCGGTGAATATCCGCGAGTTAAAGAGTTGCTTGCTAAAACTTCTATGTCTGAAAGCTGGGCACTTGATGCAAAAAATGCCTATGTAATGGGAAATTACCCAAGAGCAAGGGCTTTAACCGAAACTGGTTTAAAAAAATATTCTACGTATGTTGATGAACAAGATATTTTTGATGCGGTGGATATTTATATGAAAATATCTTCTGATACAAAGTTCAATACCGCCTCAAAGCTTTACACCATGGCTGAAAAAAAAGGCGGCGATTATATTATGAATTTAAAGTGCCGTTACAGCGAAACTAACTCTCAAAGTCAATGTTATAAGCATTTGTATCTGAAATATACAAGCGGTAAATTCTCAGCAGATGCATTGTCCCAAGTTTTCCTGAGTGCAATCAGAAAAAATGATTTGGAAAATGCCAAAAAAATCGGACTTGACCATTTAAATAAATTTAAAAACGCAAACTCAACGCCGATGGTTATGTACTGGATGGGTAGAATAGCTGAAAAACAAAGAGATTACAGTGAATATTTAGGCTATTACAAAAGCGTTATTGCTAAATATCCTGATTCGTATTACGCGTATAGAGCATATTTAAAACTAAATCACATGACAGGGCCGATAATTACAGATTATATTAAAGAGCAGCCTGTTGAATATCCTTACAAGTCTAAAAGCAATCTGGTTAAACGTTTGGCAAGTCTTGAGGATTATGACGTTTTGAATGAAATAAGTTCGCAAGACGGATTTATTCAAAGCTGGGTTTTGTATAAAAAAGGCGATTTTCAGCATTCCGTAATTCTTGCAAGAAATGCCATGGATGAACTAGATGTAAAACCTGATAAATACGATGTCCGCTGGCGTCTTGTTTATCCTATTCATTACTATGATGTAATCAAAAAGTATGCTAATAATGCAGGAAATAATTCACCACTCATGCTTTCAATAGTTCGTGAAGAAAGCTACTTTAACCCTGATGCTGTGAGCGTTGCCGGTGCAAAAGGCTTAATGCAGATTTTGCCTTCTACTGCTGCTGAAGTCGCGGCTAAGCGTGGAATCGGCTCATATAACCTTTTTAATCCTACATCTAATATTATTATTGGTAATTATTATTATGCCGAATTGAAAAGCATGCTTGAAGGGCTTGATATATCCGCGATTGCGTCTTATAACGGCGGAATTGGCTCGGTGAAGCGCTGGCGGACTTCGCTTTATTATAATGATACTGACGATTTTATAGAACAAATTCCGTATGAAGAAACGCAGAATTATGTAAAAAAAGTCACTGCGCCTTACGAATATCCCCGTATCATCGAATATGTAGACGAACTTCCTAAGACGTTGGGCGGCAAAATCAAACGGGCAGAAATTCGTCATCGGGATCATCAATAAAATTTTTCCC
>USGC01000092.1 GCA_900554095.1 uncultured bacterium | reverse complement strand
ACATAAAGTAGAAGTGATACCGGCGTGGTTACCGGCGGTGCCTCAGGTGTTGCCGGAATTGCTGATATTGCAAGTGCGGCAAGCTATGGTGTCGGTGCTGCTAACGGTTTTGGAATGCTAGGTAAAAACATTGTTCTTCCTGTTGCAGGTATAATCTCAGGATGGGGCGGAATTATGCAGGCTGCGGCGCCTTATTTGGGCGAATATGGTCTTCCGGCACTTGTTATGGGGAACTTAATGCAAGGTACGACATCAGCCGCACTTGCTGCTTACCAGAACGTTACCGGAAACATTACAGCAAATGCTGATACAATTCTTTCTAACAAAGTCCGTAACATTGAAACTGTATGCAAAATGCTTGATACTCAAGGCGATGTTGTGAAAAAAATGTTAAAAGAATCAATTGATGGGGATAGCAAAGCTATTCAAAACTTGTAATATTTTGTAAAATTTTTATGGAAAAGATTAAAGTTTTCAATCTCTAATGTCGATAATATTTCTGTGCCGTTAAGGTTTTAGAAAAGGCCTATGAAAAGTTAAGACATGTTACGAAATGCTTAAAACCATGGCAATCCAAGCATTTGAATTGTTTTAATATAATTGTAGGTCTAAAGTGTAAAGGAATATAATGTTTCGTGATACTTTAGAGATGAATATAAAAAGGTTTTTAGACTTTGCAATATATTCAAAGAACTTTCTGATAAGAAAAAATCCTTTAAAAGCGTTTGCAGATTCATTTGTAGAAGGTTTAAGGGACTTTCTGACGATGAACAAGAAGCGCAAAATGGCTCAATACAGGCTAAACTATCACATGCACCAGTTTAAAAAAATGGAGCAATTGATAGCAGAAAATAACCAGCATACTTTTCTGAAAGGAAATAATCTTAACGAAACCAGATAAGGAAAATCAAAAATGGGTGTCATCACAGATTCAATAAGAATGCAATATTTGACGGGTGTCAAACTGGATTTGGAATATAAAATCCAGCTTGTAACACAGTCAAAAATGGGCTTAGCTCAATCTGCAAGCGACTTGATGCAAGTTGGCACTGATTATTCACCGGATTCCCCGATAGTAAAACAGCTTAATGCTAGACAGGCTAAGCTTAAAGTTTTAGAGCAGAAACTTGAACAGCAAATGCAGCAATACCAAGCACGGTTACAAATGGTTACAACAGAACTTGAATCTTGCCGCTCAAGGTTATATCAAGGCATAGGACAAGCCTTTAGGTATCAGTAAACTAATTTCCGGTTTGAATGAATAAAGATATAATATCATTCAACTGGGCATACTGACGATTAAATTTGTGGGTTTGTTTTTCCAAAACTTCAATTTGGCGTTTGTATTCAAGAATATTATTTTGGCATTCACGTGCAGAGTTATTGAGACTTTCTTGAACTTGATGAGCTTCTTGCAAAACATTTTTCATAGAAATTCCAAGAGCTTCCATTGTCTGCTTAATGATTTGGGCGCCTGTTTGTTTTGAAACGTTTGGAGGAAGCTTTGTAATCAAACCTCTTAGCACTTCAACGTTTTGTGGTAATTCAAATTCTTCAAATTCGTTTGTATAATTTTCATTGATAACAGAAGCGGTTTGAGTAAAATTCATTGTATTTGAGGATTTAGGTAACGGCTGGTCAAATTTTGGAATATCAAAATTCAAGTTCATAGAAGTTGCAGCAGGTTCAATATACGGTTTTTCCAATTCTTCATGGTGAACTGTTGGAGCCGGTGCTTCATCCTGAATAAATTCAAATTCCGGGATTGACTCGTTAAATGATATCGGGGTATCGACTTGAGCAGTAGGTTCTACTGAATCATATGGAGAAATCTCAACGTCTGTTTGTTTTTTTAACGCTTCTACAATTTTTTTTCCTACGCCTTCTGTCATTCTGTTATTTACCATTTGCTGCTTTGACTCCTTATTCTTTGTCAATTACGATTATATAGCGGACAAAAAATTATTTCAAGAAAATAGTGTCCGAAATTTGTCTAAAGTTACGAAATACTAAGATTTATATTTAAAGAGTAAATACTGCACTTGCAAAAGCTGTTTATATGTGTTATATTAACATTTGATTAAACGGGGTAAAAATATGAAAAAAGTTTATATAAGTGTTTATAACAAAGAAGGAATAGTTGATTTTGCCAAAGATTTATATAAAAAATTTGATTATGAAATAATTTCTTGCGGCGATACATATGATTATTTAAAAGCTAATGAGATACCTGTTCTGGATTTGAAAAAATTATATGTAGATAACCAAGTTTATGTGGACATAAATTTTGAAGAATTTGTAAAAGATAGTTTTGATATGGTTGTGGTTAACTTAAAACCATTGAGCAAGATTTCATCACAGACTGATGATATAAACAAATTTCTTGCTGAAGTCAATATTGATGACTATAATATTCTTCATACAGCAGCGAAGTTTTATGACGAAATTGCTGTTGTAACTTCAAATACTGATTTTTATGGCGCAATTAATACAACCAGTGATAAGAGATTAAATCTTTCAACAAAAGTATTTGAATATCTTTCTGATTATGACGGGCTTCTTTCTGTAAAACTGAAAGAGTATGCCGGCGAACAGGCGAGAAAATTATTTAGTTTTGAGAAAATTTCCGAACTAAAATACGGCGCTAATCCGCACCAGAAAGCAACAATTTATAAAAGTGATAAAATGGTTGATTATGAAGTAATAAATGAGAAAGTGCTTTCATATAATGACATTTTGAATCTTACAACGGCCGCAAATTTAATGAGTGAATTTTATGACATTCCTGCCGCAGCAGTTGTAAAGCATTCTGTACCTTGCGGAGCCGCACTCGGACGTGATATTTATGAAGCTTATACAAAAGCATTTGATTGCGACCCATTTGCAATGTTTTTTGGTACAGTTGCGTTTTCAAAAACAGTAAATTTCGATGTTGCAAAACACCTTGGCTCAATGTCAGTAAAGCTTATACTTGCACCGGATTACGAAGAAAAAGCGCTGGACTTGTTGAAGGAAACAACAGATGCTAAAATAGTTAAATTGATTACACCGTTGAAAGATTACAAAAAAATCACGCAAGAAGAAATTAATGTAACACCTTTTGGTACTCTGGTACAAGAAAATAATCGAAGCGAATTAGACAAAGATTTATTCAAAGTTGTTACAAAGACAAAGCCAACGTCAGAACAAATTGAAGACGCTATTTTTGCGTGGAAGATTGCCAAGTATTCAAGAACAAATGCTGTAGTTGTTGCGCATGATTTTAAAACATCTGCAATTGCGCAAGGTCAGACTTCTGCTGTCGCAGCTGTAGAAATTGCAATGGATACTGCATGTGATAATTCAAAAGGTTCAGTTCTTGCATCGGATGAGGCTTTGCAAGGTGCAGAAGCTGTTAATGCAGCAGCTCAAGGCCGTGTATCTCTGATAATTCAGCCGGGTGGCTCTATTAGAGACCGTGAAGTAATTGCTGCTGCTGATAAATTCAATATAGCAATGGTATTTACAGGTATAAGAAATTTAAGATTTTAATTTTTCATATCATTGATGACTTTTTCGCGCAAACCCGCGTAATGTTTAAACACGTTTTCAAGTTGAATATAGAATAAATTTTCGCCATTGTCGTTTATTTGGCAAAGACAGGGGCCGTTTTGTGTTTCTTCAAGTTCAGCGGGCTCATTAATATTGTTTTTAATTTGCACGATTTTGGTGTTATTTAACACCGCCATCAGCCAAAACCAAATATCATCGTTAGTCGGAGCAAGTTCTGTAAACAATTTTTCGTCGCAAATATCCTTGTACAAAGAATGCGGAGGATATAAAACTCCGCCAACTCCAACAAGCTTGTTGGCAAAAGAGGGCTGCTTGTAGCATTTTTTGCATTTAGCCTTAAATTTCCCGTTCTTCAAAAGAATTTTTGTAATTCTGTGGCAGTGAATGTATTGAGGAGCTTTTTCATACGATTTATATAAAAGCTCAACGAGCTTTTTGTCATAATAAACATCGTCATCCACTGTTATAATAATATCATCGGGAAATTCCTTCAAAGCCGGTATAAGCTTTTTATATGAACGAATATCATTACACCAGCGGATGGACAACCCAAACTCTTTTAAGCGCAAAAGGTTTTCGGGCAAATCGTTTTCAAGATGAGGAAATTGTTCTTTAGCTAAATACAAAACAACTTCATCCGGCTTCATAGTCTGATTTAACAGGGATGAAACCGTGATATATAAAGTTGGAATACGTGCAGGAAAAGATGTTAACGAAACAATAATCTTCTTTTCGCGAGTGTTTTTGTTAACTCCGCTTTCTGTAATTTCAGAAAAGTTATATTTTTTCGCCGTGTTGTATTCAAATTTCATACCGCAAATTGTCAGAATTCTCCTGCTTCCAACTTTTTCTTTTTTAAATAACTTCATAAACAAACCTTATCTTTATTCTTTGGCAATTCAAGCATTTCACCCAGTTTCAAATCATACTCGGCAGGTTTAAAAACATCAACCCCGCTTGCTGAAGTAAAAGTCATTTCGCCAAAGTAAATTTTGCCGTCAACGTTATAGAAATCAACACGTACAAGCGCGAAATCCTTAGATAACTTGCGTGCAAATTCAATCATTGTTTCAAGATTTTTAGGCGGCGGAACTTCTTCTTTTGAATTTTCGTACGTAAGCAAAAACGGCTGCAAATTCCATTCTGTATCATAAATATTTTCAGTCCTGTTAGAAAATCTTCCCTGATCAATCCAAATGAATTTCGGCTCTCCGTTAAAGCATAAGACTTTGTAATCATTCAACTCGCCCTTGCTGTCCTGAATAAAGGCTTCAGCAACGATTTTAGGCGGAATGTCTTTGTACTGCATTTCAAAACCGGCTTTGAGCGCATAATTTCTCTTCATCCATTTGTCGAATTTTTTCTTAGCTTTTTTCTTATCAAACTTTTGTTTGTCCTTAACAATAATATTCCATGCGCATCCGTGGTTGGCTTTTAGGACAAACTTATCCGGAAGCTTGTCAAAGTCAATTTCATCAAAGCTGTCATAAACGCCAAGCAAAGGTATAAGATATTCTTCGCCTAAATTTTCTTTAATCCATTCACGAACGAGGTATTTGTCGGCTAATTTAGTCTTGAGCGGAGAATTGTCATAGAGTTTAAGCCATTGGATTTTTTCATTGAAACTTTTGGGATTTTCAAGATTAAGCTCTCGTCCAGTGCGTTTTTTGTACCATTTTTTTAAAAGTTCAGGCAGGTCTTTTTCGTCCATATTTTTAGCTAAAGACAGCTTAAACCCGAAAAGCTTTAAACATAAGCCGTCTCTGTATTTTAGTTTTTCCAAAATTTCCATTACGTAATCCTTATATCTTTTTAACTTATTGTAAAATGCTTTGATTATATTGTCAATCAGAGTGTAAACATAAAAAAAGACGACGGATAAAAACAATCCGCCGTTTTTTTATCGGGAACGATAAAAATACTTTGATCTTTATAACTTTTTCTAAATTTTTAATATATACCCAACCGGGTACTTACATTTTTTATTTTAAGACGTAAAAAGTCTAATGTCAAGTATTAATTTTAGAAATTAAGACAAATGACGCCCTTAAATTGCTAAGTAAATAAATATATAGTCAAATAAGGAAGGAAAATTATGTTTTTAAATCTTAAAGAAGGCTTCGGGCAAAAGCTGAAAGAATTGAGAAAATCAAAGGGCTATACACAAGAAAAATTGGCAGAAAAACTTGATATTACTCCTCGTCAATTAACAAGAATTGAAACAGGTGATAATTTTCCATCCGTAGAAACTTTGTCTAAGATTTGTTACGTTATGAACATAGACCCCAAAAGTCTTTTTGATTTTGAATGGGACGTAGAATACTCCTATTTCACAACCGGAACAGATGACAAGCCTGTTATGACAGTTTCAGAAAGAGACGGTGTTATTGACTTTATGCCGCATCTGAAAAATTCGCAGCGCAAAAAATTTTCATCCCGCCTTTCTGTTGTCAAAACTGAAGACGGCGACGATGCCATGCTCGAGATGGCTAAGAATATCGGTAAACCTTTTACTGTAAAATACAACGATGATAATGGCGAACTTTCCTGCATAAAAACATATTACCCTGATGGCAACATAGAAGTTTTAATGTCTAAAGAAAAAGTTGAATTAAAAAAGATTTTGCAAAGTATTATCGAGGATTTAAAAGGAATTTCAGAAGACAAAAATAAGCTGGAATTTATCCGCTATGCAATAAAAGCATTTGATAGCAAAGAAAATCTTACCAATTTTAAATTAATTTTAAAAGGTATAGAAATGATGCAGAATTCCTAATATTTTTTTGATAAAATAATTTTAAAAGAATAAAAGGAATAAAGTATGGAAATAAAATCTTGGAATGAGTATTTTTTAGATCTTGCAAAGACGTGTGCAAGCCGTTCAAACTGCATAAGAGCGCACGTTGGCGCGGTAATAGTTGGAGAAGATAAAAAAATTAAAGCCACCGGCTACAACGGCACGCCCTCAAAAGTCGAGTCATGCTATGAACGCGGGGAATGTTACAGAATAAAAAATAATATACCGTCGGGCACAAGATACGAAACCTGCCGTTCAATTCACGCTGAGCAAAACGCTATTATCCAGGCTGGGCAAGACAGATGTAAAGACGCTACAATGTACATATACGGACATGACTTCATTTGCATATTGTGTAAGCGTTTTATCGTACAAGCCGGAATTAAAGACGTATATTTGAAGAAAAATGAAACCTCTCCAATTGTTCACGTAACAGTAGAAGATATTCGCCGGGAACTCGATGAAACAAGGTAAATTAATCATGCGTCTTGAAAAATTTCGACAAATAGGTTATAATGATGGTTAATAAGTTAAAGAGTTAAAAAGTTTAAAAGGGGGTAAAAGCATGAATAGTCAACAATCCTTGGGGG
>USGC01000091.1 GCA_900554095.1 uncultured bacterium | reverse complement strand
TAGTAAGGTAATCCGCATGCGGAATAGGATATGTGTGTATCATCTGTATAAAGATTTATTTCAGCATCTGGCAGAAGCCTTCTTGCTTTTGCGGCTGCTTTTGCACCTGCGGCAACCCCGCCTAAAATTACAATTCTCATAGTAAAAACATTTTACTAGCGAAGAAATTTTATTACAATACACACCAAGGCTAATTTAATCCTGAGGTATTAAGTATTACACCTTTCATAAATTCACAGTATGCTTCGATTTCATCGTCAAGTTTTTCACTATCCTTAATAAGTTCTTTTAGTTCGACTATGATTTTTTCTTTTTTTAATTCGTTGTATTCCATATTACACTACCCCTTAAAAAGTATTACTTTAATACACGGAACAGATGAGAAAAACTTTAGAAAAAGGTTTCTTTTTGTTACAAAAATTTATTTTTATAACAAAAAATATATTTAGAAAACTTTAATGCAATAAAGGATTTATACATGGATACAACAGTTATGAATAGGCAAAATTTTACAGCACGCTTGAATTGGGGCAAATTAACCAATAGAGTTAAGGACTATGCCTATGAAATCGGCGAAGGTGATCTGTATAAAGAAGTTAGGCTAAAAATTAAAAGAGCGCCTGATGTGTGTTTGTCGGTAGTCGGTAATCACAATAACGAGCCATACGAATGTGTTAGAATGATTATTAGAGGACAAAGATTCGATGGCAGCAAAAAATTTACTTACGACTACATCATGCGCGATGGAATTACAAATAAGTTTGAGGCCATATGGGAAACCTTAAAAGAAATTGCTGATAAAAAAAGTGAATTGCATAAAAAGATATTTATCGGCTAATCCTCGTTATAAACTAACTTCTTCCTTAAATTCCATTGAATTAAAGTTAATACCAGGATTATGACAAACAAAACATACGCTATAGCACTGGCTTTTCCGACGTTAAAGTATTCAAAAGCGTTTTTGTAAATCGCATAGACCAAAACGTTTGTGCTGTCCAGAGGCCCGCCTTGTGTCATTAAGTATATTAAATCAAACACTTGAAAAGAACTTATTGCTGTTATTATCACAACAAAAAATATTGTAGGAGACAAAAGAGGTATCGTTACTTTTTTAAAAGTCTGGAATGTATTGGCCCCGTCTATTTTTGCGGCTTCAAACAAGCTGTTGCTTATTGCAGACAGCGAGGATAAAAATATAACCATGTTATACCCGATTAATTTCCAAACTGATACAATTATGAGTGCAGGCATTGCAAAATGAGTATCATAAAGCCAGTTTATGTGAAGCTTTAATAAGTTTGCAAGCAAACCTATATTAGGATCAAATATCCACTCCCAAATTATTCCTATAACTATCATTGGGGTTATAAACGGTAAAAAATATGCTGTTTTAAAAAATTCACCGGCTTTGATTTTTGAATTCAAAATGCAAGCCAAAACAAGAGGAATTATTACCCCAAAAACAGAGGTGGCAATTGCAAAAACAATTGTGTTTATCAATATTTTAAAAAATAACGGTTCTGTGAAAATTTCTTTGTAGTTTTGAAAGCCAACAAATTGCACAGGATTTAGTAAATCCCATTTCATAAAGCTCAAACCAAACGAACAAAAAACAGGTATTACAATAAAAACAAGTGTCCCCGCAAGTGCAGGCAACAGAAAAAGCCAAGCTGCATATTTTTGTTCATTTAGAATTACGCTGAGAAATTTCTTTATATCCATGTTATATTAATTATAGACTAAATATTAAGGGGAGAATTCTTTTATGAAAAAATATGAACACGCTTTCGGTAAAAACGATATTAGAGGTATTTACGGCGAAGACATCACCGAGGAACTTTTTTATAACACAGGCAGAGGCTTTGTAAATTGGCTTAAAAATCAATCAGGCAAGCAGCCTGCACAGATGTGGATTACGGTTGCGCGTGATGCAAGAACGCATTCTCCTAACTTGTCAAAGGCACTCATTGAAGGTATCACATCAACCGGCGCTAATGTAGTAAATCTTGGGCTTGCACCAACTCCAATAGGCTATTACTCAGAAGCCGCAGGTGTACAGGATAAGCAAATTACTGCTGCCGCAATTATTACAGCAAGCCACAACCCTAAAGAATACAACGGCTTAAAAATGACTTACGCTAAAAGAACTCTTTCTGAAAAGCAGATTGCTGAAGTTAAAGAACATACTTTTTCTGAAATGAAAAACCCTTCCCAGCCATCTATTCCAACAGGAAAAATTGAGGATTACAATATTATTCCTGATTATATAAATGATATGAAAAAACGTTTTGGAAAAATCGGCCAAGGTATCAAAGTTGTTGTCGACAGCGCAAATGCGACTGGCGGTGTTGTCGGCCCTGAACTTTACAGAGAATTGGGGTGTGAGGTTATTGAACTTTTTTCTGAACCCGACGGGACTTTCCCTAACCACCACCCCAATCCGAGCGATTTAAAAACACTTAAAGTAATCCAGGAAACTGTTAAAGAGAATAAAGCTGATTTGGGCATAGCATACGATGGCGACAGTGATAGAATTGGTGTTATTGACAGTGATGGAAACGCTTTGACCGGTGATAAACTCCTTTTAATCTATGCACTTGATTTGCTTGATGATTATAAATCCGAAGAAAAGCCTTACATTGTCTCAGAAGTTAAGTGTTCACAAGTGCTTTACGACACCATTAACAACGCAGGCGGACATGCTGTAATGTGCAAGACAGGACATGGTTACATTAAAGACAAAATGAAAGAAACAAATGCCCTTTTAGCAGGCGAGATGAGTGGACATACGTTTTTCAAAGACAGATATTACGGCTTTGACGACGCGATTTACGCAGGCTGCCGCATGATAGAAATTATTGCAAAGCACAAAAAAATTAATCCTGATTTTAAAATTTCTAGTATGCTTGAGCCGTTTAACCAGGTATGCTCGTCGCCCGAAGTCCGTTTCCCTTGTCCAAATGAACGCAAAAAAGAGACTTTGGAGCAGTTTAAAAAATGCGTTGAAAAAGACAAAAACATGTTCGGTTCTGATATTAAAGAAATTATAACTTTAGATGGTATGCGGATTGTGTTTGACGGCGGTTTTGCACTTATAAGACAGAGCAATACAGAACCTGTTTTTACATTGAGATTTGAGGCAAAAACCAGCGAGCAATGCGAAAAATTCAAATCCTGCATGATTAATACTCTGGAAAATATTTTAAAGAGCAAATAATGTAATGGAAGTTAAATAAAAGTAATATTTGCCTTGATTTTTAAATGAGTTTGTGTTAACTTTGTTTTGTCAGAAAAGTTACTCACGAATATTTTATCATAGGGCTTAATCAGCTTTACTTTTGATGTATTCGTAAAAATAAAAGTATTAAATTCACATTTTAAAATGAAAGGTAAAAATCAATGGATTTAGAAAACAAAGAAGAAATGTCAGTTACAGAGGCTTCTGCACAAACAGTAGAAGAAAAAAATGAAGAAACTCCTGTAGAAACTGAAGACAAACCAGCCAGAGGGAGAAAAGGCCGCGGCAGAAAACAAAAAATAGAAACAGTTGATGAAAAACCGCAAAGCGAATGGACAGAAAGAGTTGTTCAAATCAGCCGTGTAACAAAAGTTGTTAAGGGCGGTAAAAAGCTTAGCTTCCGTGCAATTGTAATTGTTGGGAATCAAAAAGGACAAGTTGGTGTTGGCTGTGCTAAAGCTTCTGAAGTCATCGTTGCTATTCAAAAAGCTATTGCTGACGGCAGAAAAAATCTTATCACTGTTCCAATCTTTAAAACAACAATTCCTCATCCGATTGTTGGACATGCAGGTGCTGGTGAAGTTATGTTAAAACCAGCTTCTCAAGGTACAGGTATTATTGCAGGTGGTGCGGTTCGTTCTGTTCTTGAGCTTGCAGGTATTGAAAACATTCTTTCAAAATCATTAGGTTCAAAATCTCCGCTCAACGCTGCTAATGCAACAATTGATGCACTACAAAGATTAACACCGTTCACAGATGCAGCTAAAAGACGCGGCCTTTCAATGGCTGAATTCTTAAATTAGTCCACTGTGGTATTGATATAACATTATTAGATTAAGTAAAATAATAAAGGAAAATAAAATGGCAGATACTAAAAAAATTAAAATTAAATTGGTTAAAAGCCTCATCGGTTCATCAGAATCTCAAAGAAAAACCGTCAGAGGTTTAGGCTTAACTAAAAAAGACCAAGTTGTTGAACACTATAACAGTCCGACAATTATGGGTATGATTAACAAAGTTCCACACTTACTGGAAGTAACAGAATAGTTGACTGCGTAAGTTAACGCGAGCGGTACTATATAAAAAGATAAAGGAAATTAAAAATGACAGATAGAATTAAATTAGAAGATTTAAGACCGGCAGAAGGGTCTACACATAAAAGTAAAAGAGTAGGAAGAGGACGTTCATCAGGACACGGTAAAACATCTTGCCGCGGACACAACGGTGAAGGCCAACGTTCAGGCAGTGCGTCTAAAAGAGGTTTTGAAGGCGGACAAATGCCTGCTTACAGAAGATTGCCTAAATTAAAAGGTTTCCAAGTTATCAACAAACGCAACTGGACTGAAATTAATGTAGGCAGACTAGCACAATTAGGCATGAAAGAAGTTTGCATTGAATGCCTTAAAGAAGCAAGAAAAGCTCACCCCTCATCAGATGGTTTG
The DNA here is from genome assembly GCA_900554095.1 of uncultured bacterium. Taxonomy (GTDB): domain Bacteria; phylum Cyanobacteriota; class Vampirovibrionia; order Gastranaerophilales; family Gastranaerophilaceae; genus Scatenecus. The sequence goes on along the minus strand of USGC01000091.1, from coordinate 2,442 downwards.
AGAGTTTTAGGCAATGGCGAAATTAAAGAAGCTATTACTGTAAAAGCCGCTTATGTTTCACCATCTGCAAAAGAAAAAATCGAAGCCGCAGGCGGAAAGGTTGAATTAGTATAATGGCACAAGGAATGAAAATGCCGACAACTGATGATTTAATGTCAATGTGGCAGGCGTCAGGCTTGAAGCAGAAAATATTGTTTACTTTCTTGATGATTGCAGCGTTCAGATTAGGTGCACAAATGCCGCTATTTGGTATTAATAACCAAGTGTTCAGCAATTTAGCACAAGGAAATAATATCATAGGCTTTTTGGACTTATTTTCAGGCGGTGCATTGGGAAATGTTTCAATATTTGCATTAGGTATCGGGCCGTTTATCACGGCATCAATCATCATCCAGCTTGTTTCTGTAGTTATTCCATCACTTGAAAAGCTGCAAAAAGAAGAAGGTGAAGCCGGCAGAAGAAAATTGTCGCAATATACCCGAATATTCACTGTTATCTTGGCTGTATTTCAGTCATTAATCTTTATGATGTTTATGCGCCATTTGCCTGGAGCAATTGCGCCGAATGTTAACCACATTATGTTCTATATAAGTTCTATAGTAGTTTTAACAGCGGGTTCTGTCCTAGTAATGTGGATTTCAGAACTTATTACTGAAAAAGGCATCGGCAACGGAGGTTCATTGATAATCTTTGTTGGCATATTATCCGGAATTCCGGTTTATGCAGCGAGAACAGCCCAAATGGTATCCAAAAGCGTATCATTACAGTTAGGTTTGGTTGCTCTGCTTGCAATATTCTTTATTACAATGGTATTCATCGTAATTATGCAGGAAGCAGTCAGAAAGGTAGTTATTGTTAATCCGAAAAGACAAGTCGGAAACAAAGTTTACGGCGGTATGAATTCTTTTATTCCGTTTAAACTCAATCCGGGCGGTGTAATGCCAATTATCTTTGCAATTGCAATATTGCTTTTCCCGTCAACTGTGTTGAGTATTGTAGGCCAAGCCAACTTCAAATCAGTTGCAGTAAAGAACTTTGTCGTTCACTTAACTCACGTAATGAGTCCGGACGGAATCGTTTACTATGTGCTGTACTTCTTGTTAATTGTAGCGTTGACATTCTTCTACGCCTCAATTATGCCGAACATGCAGCCAAAGGACATAGCAACAAACTTGAAAAAATACGGTTCATCAATACCGGGTATTAAGCCGGGAAAACCAACAGCGGATGCGTTGGATAAAATTCTTTCAAAGACAACTTTTATCGGGGCAATGGGCTTAGGTATAATTGCTCTGGTTCCGTCATTTGCAAGTTATGTTACAAACATCAAAACATTGCAAGGTATTGGCGCGACATCGTTAATAATCATGGTAGGTGTAGCTCTTGACTTAATAAACCAAGTAAAAACGCACCTTCTGGCAAGAAACTATGAATCTTTCTTGAAAGAATAATCATAACAACAAACACAAAAACAGCCTCTATAAAAGAGGCTGTTTTTATATATAATTCCCAAAACTACTTGAACCAGCCTGTAAACATATTAGTTGATTGAGTACCGCCTTTTTCGGTTATATAGTCCAGTCCTCTTATTTCAGTTATTCCATTGACCTCGTCGCCGTAATACCCGAATGTAAATATATCATACCCCCATTTGTTTGGAGATTTAGCGCCGTTAATATCAACAAGATATGCTATGGACTTAGTCTGAAATGTTGAGTGTTTTACTAAAATTGTACCATCAGCTAAAACCCATGCAGCGTTAGTATTTTTTATTTGATCATCTGAAAACGTATTTTCCTTATATTGATAATCTGGATGTATTTCCTGGCGTACAATATCTACACCTCTTAACTTATCACTTACACAGCCGTTTGCAAGTGCATTATTTTTACAAAATTTCACAACTTTTAGCTTTTTGGTAAATAATTCATCCTGCAACCTCACGCAGTCAAAAGTAATACTTATGTTATTCTGAGGAAGCGGACTACCGTCTTCACATACTTGCTTTGTACAACCTCCATATTCGTTAATATCACCTATGCATATGGATTTACAAAGCGCTTTTTTTCTATAATAGCACCCGATTGGGCCGTCGTTTTCTGCTTGAATCATCCTTACAGCATTAAAAAATTGGGAATAGAATTTCCCAAATTGATTTTTTAGTACTATTTTTTGGTAATTTTGAATTATTGCAGGCAGCGTCAGAGCTGCTACGACACCTATTATGCCAAGGGTTATTAAAACCTCTGCTAAAGTAAATGCTATCTTGGACGCTGTTGGGCGGAAAAACCTACCTACTCCTATTGCCCCCTCACCCGCAGGAGTAAGGCTCGCGTTTGCTCGCCAACTCCTGCTCCCTCTTCCAAAAGGAGAGGGGGTTATACATCTGTAGGTTGGGGTTTCTACCCCAACATTTCTTCCTTTAAGCGGTATAAACCCGCG
>USGC01000090.1 GCA_900554095.1 uncultured bacterium | reverse complement strand
ACATCGCACGCCACGGTTATGATGTTTATTTTAACGGTGAAAAGGCTGGTGTTATAACCAGCGGCGGGGTATCACCTGTTTTAAACGCAAACATAGCTCTCGCTTTTGTAAAAAATATTAAAGAAATTTGCGAAGGCGCTATTGTTCAGGTTATGATAAGAGAAAGATTACACGATGCCGAAGTGGTTAAAAGACCTTTCGTGCCAAAAAGAAATATAGTTAAGGTTAATTAAGGAGATAAATATATGAGTATTACAGAAAAAATTTTATGTTCAAAATCGCACGAATTTCTTCTTGACAATGAAGATAACTCTTATACAATCGGTTTGACGGATTACGCAGTTGAACAGCTTGGCGATATTGTGTTTTTGGAGTTACCGCAGGTCGGCAGTGAATTCAAAAAAGGCGAAACTTTTGCAACTATTGAATCTGTTAAGGCTGCAAGCGAAATTTATATGCCTGTAAGCGGGAAAATTATTGAAATAAACGAGGCTGTTGTTGATGCACCGGAAACTCTCAATACAGATCCTTACGAAGCAGGATGGCTAGTTAAGATTGAAAAAACCGGAAACGATGCAGAATTAAGCGATTTATTAGAATATGAAGACTATAAAGAAGAAATAGAATAATGAAAAATTTTTTAGTACATAACGACGAAATTAAAAATGAAATGCTCAATGCAATCGGAGCGCAAAGCATTAGGGATTTATTCAAACAAATACCCCGCGAGGCTTGTGTAAATGAATTCACGCTGGGAAATCCATTATCTGAAATGGATGTTCAAAAACAGATTAAGGCGCTTTCTAAAAAGAACAAAACTGATTATATAAGTTTTTTAGGAGGCGGAGTTTATAATAAATTTATCCCGGCTTGTGTCGGCCAAATTGCGCAGAGATTTGAATTTTTAACGGCATACACCCCTTATCAGGCCGAAATCTCACAAGGCACGCTGCAAGTTATGTACGAGTTTCAAACTATGATTTCACGTCTTACAGGAATGGATATTTCTAACGCGACTGTTTATGATGGCGGAACCGCTTGTGCTGAAGCGATTTTAATGGCAAAACGAATTACGAAAAAGAACAAGGCGCTGGTATCTAGCACACTCAATCCGCAATATATTGAAGTTATTAAAACGTATTCTTGGGCAAATGAAGTTGAGCTTGATTGGTTTGACGAAATTCCGGGAAATACCTCGGATTACGCGTGCGTATTGGCCCAGAACCCTGATTATTACGGGGAAATCAGAGAATACAATCCTGTAGAGACTTTATTTATTGTATGTTGTGATGTTTCGTCGCTTGCACTTCTGACGCCGCCGTCTGATTACGGTGCGGACATAGTTGTCGGAGATATTCAATCACTTGGAATTCCTATGGAATTCGGCGGGCCTCATGCCGGCTTTATTGCAACTAAAGAAAAGTATCTCAGACAAATTCCGGGAAGACTTGCAGGCAAAACAGTTGACGCTGACGGCAACAGCGCGTTTTGCTTAACCATTCAAACACGAGAACAGCACATTAAGCGTGAAAAAGCCACGAGTAATATATGTTCTAACCAGGCGCTCGTTGGGCTCTGCGCAACTGTATATTTGAGCGCTTTAGGGGAAAAAGGATTTCGTGAAGCCGGCTTTTTGAGCGCAAAACAAGCCCATAAGCTTGCTGAAAAACTCGTCTCAAAAGGTTACAAGGTCTTAAATAACAACTTCTATAATGAATTTGTTCTGAAAGTCAATGACGTTGATGTCTTTTTGACTAAACTCAAAGAAAACAATATTTTAGGTGGCATAAAAGTCGACAATTCAAAACTCCTGATAGCCGCAACAGAAATGACGTCTGATGAAGATATTGATTTATATATTAATGCCGCATAAAAGCTTCCGGGGCTACGCCTGGGATGACTTAACGGTTTTAGATATACTTCTGCAAGATGAGTTTTTTCAAAGCTTTTGCATGTACAGCCTCCGGTTCGATTTGCAAAAGCTTTTCTAAATATTCAAGTGCACTATGGTAGTTTTCAAGCTTTTTCTGCGCAGCAGCCATCGCGTAAAGCGCATCCACAAACTTGTCATCAAGTTCAAGCGCATGTTCTAAATCTTTTACGGCTTTTGAAATATCAGGATTTTCTATATCCTTGCGTGTTAGAATAATTCTTGCACGATTGTAATATGCATCAGTCATTTTGTCGTTTAACTGCAAAGCCTTGGTATAATCAAGCATTGCTTCGTCATAATTTTCTAACGCCTGGTTTGCCACTCCTCTATAAAAATATGGAATTTCCCAGTCTTTTTTAAGCTCCAATGATTTATTTATATTTGTAATTGCACTCTCATAAAGTCCCCTTTGTATATCGTATATTCCGTTATCAATGTAATACTTGTAATCGCTCATTTTAACCTCTTTTTATTATCTTAAATTTATTATATCGTACAAAAAATTTTTAGGCATTGTTAAATGCTCTAATTTTTGTTAAAATAAATTCAAACGAAGGAGCAAAATATGTTTTTTTACGCTGATTTACATATACATTCAAAATACTCACGCGCAACAAGCAAAGACTGTAACCTTGAGCAATTGGCGGTTTGGGCGCAGAAAAAGGGGCTCAGTCTTATTTCAACCGGAGATTTTACGCACCCTGCCTGGTTTAACGAAATTAATGAAAAACTAATCCCGGACGGCAACGGGGCTTACAGATTAAAACCGGAGATTGAAAAAGTTATTTTCAAAAACAGCGCGCCCGTAAGATTTATACTTTCTGTCGAAATTTCTACGATTTATAAAAAAGGCGATAAAACAAGAAAAGTTCACCATGTTGTTTTTGTACCTGATATTCAAACAGCCTCTAATTTTCGTGAAAGATTGGGCGCGATAGGCAACATTAATTCTGACGGAAGACCAATTCTGGGGCTTGATTCCAGAAACCTTCTTGAAACAGTTCTTGAATCAGGTGAAGGCTCATATATAATACCCGCTCATATTTGGACTCCTTGGTTTTCTGTACTTGGGTCAAAATCAGGGTTTAACTCTATTGATGAGTGTTATGAAGATTTATCCGAACATATTTTTGCAGTGGAAACAGGCTTATCATCTGATCCTGAAATGAATTGGAAAGTCTCCGGCTTAGATAAGTATAGGCTTGTGTCAAACTCTGACGCGCATTCACCTTCAAAGCTTGCCAGAGAAGCAACCGTTTTTGATACAAATTTAGATTATTACAGCATTGCAAACGCTTTAAAATCCGGTGACGGATATGTTGGCACCGTGGAATTCTTCCCAGAAGAAGGCAAGTATCACGAAGACGGACATAGGAAATGCAATGTCTGTTTCTCCCCTGAAGAAACGAAAAAATTAAACGGCATATGCCCGGTTTGCGGTAAACCAATGACCATTGGCGTTTTAAACAGAGTTTGCGAACTTGCTGACCGCGCCTTTGACAATACATTTAAACCCGACACCGCCGGAAAAGTTTACAGTCTTGTGCCGCTTCCTGAAATAATTTCAGAAATATTGAACGTAGGCCCTTCCAGCAAATCTGTTACGATAGAATACGAAAGATTAATTAATAAATTTGGCTCAGAGCTTTCAATTTTACAGGATGTTCCGGTTGATACTCTTTCAAAAGACTCGCCGCTTTTAGGTGAAGGTATATCAAGGCTAAGAGCCGGAAAAGTTATCAAGCATGCCGGTTATGACGGAGAGTACGGTGTTATAAGACTTTTTGATGAAAGTGAATTAGTAAAAAAAAATTTTATAAATCTAAAACTCGACATAGACCTTCCTGAAAACACGCCGCAACAGCCGCAAAAGAAAAGCATTAATAAAACTGCCCCTGCCACGCTGCCAAGAAGCATTGATAACACAAAAACAAATAAAAAATACGGACTTGATGAGTATCAGAAGTCTGCGGTTGAAAATTCTAACAATCAACTTTTAATAGTTGCCGGCCCCGGTTCAGGCAAAACAACGGTTCTTACACAAAGGATTGCTTATTTAATTAATGAAAAAAATGTTCCGGCACAAGATTTGCTTGCCATAACTTTCACACGGCGCGCCGCCCAAGAAATGCGTGAAAGGCTTTCTGTCCTAGTCCCTCACAAAGCTGGATTTATTAATATTCATACTTTTCACTCTCTGTGCTTATCTATATTAAAAGAAAACTGCGCCCTTGCCGGATTGGATGAAGATTTTCAGGTTATAAGCGAGCAGGAAAAGGCGCTTAACAAAGAAGAAATTTATGATAATATGCTTGAATTTGACGATTTAATCACGCTTACTGTAAAACTTTTCACTGAAAACCCCGATATTGTTCAAAAATACAAGCAGCGCTTCAAATATTTATCCGTTGATGAATACCAGGATATTGATGAAAACCAATATAAATTAATAAGATTTCTCGCTGATGATAATGGAAATATTTGCGCTATTGGAGACCCAAATCAGGCAATATATGGTTTTCGCGGCGGCAGTGCTGAATTCTTCAACAATTTTAAGACAGATTACAAAAACGTACAAATAATAAACCTTAAAAACAATTACCGTTCAACCGGCTGCATTGTCAACGCTTCCAATCAAGTAATTGACACCTTTAACATTGTTTCACAGTACGACAGGCCGCACGAAAAAATTACAATTCATACAGCTCCAACCGACAAGGCTGAAGCTGAATTTGTTGTGAGTTCAATAGAAAAAATTATCGGCGGCCATAGTTTTTTCTCTATTGACAGCGAGCGCTCAAGCGGTGATTGCGAAGATTATTCTTTCTCGGACTTTGCAATCCTATATAGAACATCTTCTCAATTAAAACCCCTCCTTGAAGCCCTCCAACGCTCCGGTATGCCTTATGTTAAGCTTTCGGATGACTTATTGTGCAGCAAAAAGCCGATTTTAAAACTGCTTAAATCTCTTAACGATATAGAGCCGGTTTCAGTACAAATAGGAAAGATCGAAAATGATATTAAGGATGAGATTGAAGATTACATCTTGAAATATTTAAATAAGCTTGCGCTAAAACACGAAACACGCAAAGAATTCATACACGAAGTCTCTATAATCAAAGAGTCTGATACAATTGATGAACGCGCTGACAGAATTTCATTAATGACGCTTCACTCCTCAAAAGGGCTTGAATATAACTGCGTGTTTATAGTTGGGCTTGAAAACGGCATTATGCCCTTGCACAAGGCTCAGACACCTGAAGAAATTGAAGAAGAACGTCGTTTGCTTTATGTTGGAATGACGCGTGCTAAGCAAAAATTATTCCTGAGCCGGGCAAAGAAGAGAAATGTCTTTGGAGTTTCAAAAGACACTGACATTTCGCCGTTTTTGACAAAAATCAAAAATGATTTACTCGCATATTCAAAATACGAAAGGCCTCAGCAAGAAATCGAAAACTCTAATCAACTTAGTTTATTCTAAAAATAAATGGTCTTTTGTGTCGCTTTTAAAACTTCATTTTAAATATAAAACCGTATTTAAATTTGACAAAATACTATAAACGTAGTATAATCATATCGTTCATTGTTTGACGATTTTTACACTAGCAAAATTTTGCATCCGTTTATTACTGACTTGGAAAAAGAAAGCGAGGCTTTATGAAAAAACATTATTAACAATCCACATTATCATTGCTAAAACTGATAATAGAACAGCAATAAAAAACAAAAAGCTTGCCGATATAAATCCTATTGAAAATATTACATTATAAATAGCAACTATAATTTTGGGTATCTTAATTTTTATGTTTAATTTGAGATTAGGAAACTTCTTTTCGATTACATACTTTCTTAGCAATATTTCTAAAATAGTAAAAGCAAAGACCCACAATAAAATCATGATACTCAAAACCATAATAAAAAACTCACCGCCACCAATTGCTATAGCATCATTTGGCGCCGGAGGAGGATAATCTGTTTTACTATAGACCCTTATTGAATATAAAACAAACAGACTCCATAAGGCAGATACATTTATAAAAAAATATTTTTTATATTCAAGGATATTCATACGGCAATAGTATTACAAATACACAAAAAAGAAAAGGAGAATATAAAATGTCTAAATTTTTACAACAATCTAATAATGCTTATAAATTTTACAAAGATAAAGAAGCTCAAAAAAAATATAATGATGAAATTGTAAACAAAACTTGGCACTATCAAAAGAAATTTGGATTTGAAACCAATCCAAGGCAAGGGCACGAATTTTGGAATGTTGAAGCCGATGCATTTAAACATGCATTTATTGGAGCAGATATGTATTTTAAATATGGGGACAAAGGTAGCCTATGGGGAGGAATTTACCATGAAAATCAAACCCCCAACAATCCACAAGGGGAATGGAATATGGACTCTTGGAACAACCGTCAAGGTCGGGAAATTGCAAGAGAAATTGAAGAAGAATACGGTGATAAATTTATGCATCTCCCTCAACAACAACGAGATGATATTATTGCTGGTAAAGTTATGTATAGAATGCGTAACGGACAACTTATAACTCATCCGAATGACCAAAGAAAATATAAAGGTTTACTTGAAAATTTTGTTAACTATATAAAAAATAGACAAGAAACTACTAACCTTCCATTTACACCAACAAGAGGAATTGGAGGCGTCCAGAATAATGGTGTTCCGCTTGGTTTTGCAGCGGATATTGAGCTTAACAGTATTGTGCAACCCCAACAAGACCAATCCGGTTTGTTTGGCTATACAAACCCATTAACCGGCAATAACCGTATATTTACAAGAGAAGATGTTGGAGCAATGTCATCTGACGAATTTGCAAAATACGAAAAAGAAATTGATGCCCAAATTAAATCAATGGGAGGTTCAATGCCCACTAATGGTTATTTACAAAGGGAAGCAATGACTGGCGGAGCAGTTGTATATGTAGATTCTTACACTCGCTCTGACGGTACTGAAGTTAAAGGTTACTACAGAAGCAGGCCAAATTTTTAAAATTCAATAATAAAAAAAGACCACTTAAATGGTCTTTCCTTTAAAATCTGGGCGATACGTGACTCGAACACGTGACCCCCACAACGTCAATGTGGTGCGCTACCAGCTGCGCTAATCGCCCTCAATTTCTATTTAATTTTCAATTTATCGAGCGCATGTGATAGCTTTGCTATCACCCC
>USGC01000089.1 GCA_900554095.1 uncultured bacterium | reverse complement strand
CCCCTCATCATTTATATTTTATCATGAAAAATGATTATAAATTCTTTTGGAAATTTCTTCACTAGAAAGTATTTTCCCGTCAATTTTTATTCCGGAACCCGGCTTGACGTCCCCAATTACGGTGAAGTCTTTTGCAAAAGTTTCGGGCACAGCGCCAACAAGACCGTAATCCTCGCCGCCATACAGGATTAAATCTTTATAATTTTTGAAAGTTTGCAAATCTTTATCATAGGGGATTTTTTCAAAATCAATGTCCAGCATAACACCGCTGGCCTGCGAGATTTGCAAAAGCGCGTCAGCAAGTCCGTCAGAAGTATCCATCATTGCGTAATCTTCATTAATATTCTGAGCAATTTTTTTTGAGAACCCGCGCTGAGCTTCTGGCATAAGATGGGCATTTATGAATTTTTTAGGCTGAGACTTTCCTTGAAGCAGAAGTTTCAACCCCGCAGCACTTGAGCCGTGAAGCCCTGAGATAACAATCTTATAACCTGGTTTTGCGAACTTGCGCGAAGAAATTCGGCGGCATTGGGTTGTGCCGATTGCGGTAATTGATATGAAAATTTTGTCAGAGCCGGTTATATCTCCGCCGACGATTTCGACTTTATCTGCTGCCGCTTTCATCCCTTCATAAAACTCTTTAACAAAGCTTGCCGGGGTATTTTCAGGCAAAGAAAGCGCGCTTGTAAGGTATTTAGGCTCAGCCCCGGAGGCGCAAATGTCAGAAATATTTACCATTGCAGATTTATAGCCAAGCTGATAAGGGGTTGCAAAATCCGTTTTGAAATGCACGTCTTGCACAAGACTGTCTTGGGTTACAACAATGCCCAAATCCTTTAGATAAGCGCAGTCATCGCCGATGTAATCCGAGTTAAGTGTTGTTTTTATAATTTCGATAAATTCTTTTTCTTTCATTTCAGGTCAAATCGTGTTCAATAAGTGTAATAAATTCTTCGACCAGCGTTTCGTTCCATTTTTTGCCGGCATCTTTTTTAATTTCGGCGAGTGCTTCGCGCGGTGAAAGTTTTGCGCGATACGGCCGTTGTTCAGTCAGCGCAAAGTAGGCATCAACTATCAGGATAATTTGTGAAGTTATAGGGATTTCGTCTTTGGAAATTCTGCCAGGATAACCTGTACCGTCCCAGTTTTCGTGGTGGTGCTCAACTATCGGGATAATATCCTGGATATAAGAAATAGGTTTTAAAATTTCTTGTGCTGCTATTATCGGATGGGCTTGAATACGTTCTCTTTCGTCATAAGTTAGGGGTGCAGCTTTTTGGAGGATTTCTTTTGGCAGCATAAGGTTTCCGATATCATACAAAAGCACTGCAATACGGAGTTTGTCGACTTCCTGCTTTGAAAGGTCAAAACGTTTTGCAAGAGAAGCTGCCAGCAAGACTTTTGACTTAACCACTCCCTGTTCGTGCAAAGGATTGTAGGTTTTGGTGAGCATATCAGCAACTGAATACAAAACTTCTTTTGGCATACTTGTTTGTTCTTTAACGGTAGAAAGCTTTTCGCATAATTCTTTTGAAATGTTTTCTTCAATCGGTATGTTGTGTTTTGATAAAATATCGAGGAATGTATTAACAGCGATTTCCTGCCAGCTTGTTTCATTAATGGGTTTTGCAAGCGTAACGCGATTTCGCCCTTGGCGTTTTGACTGATACATGGCCTGATCTGTGAGTTCAAGAAGTTCTTCAAGATTATCGGAATGCTCTAAAAACGTTGCAACGCCGACGCTTGCGGTAATATGACCGATTGTATCAAGTTCTTTTTCTTCAATGGCTTTGCGAATTCTTTCTGCGGCCGCAAGAGCACCAGTAGAGTCAATTCCGGGCAGAAGAATGTTGAATTCTTCGCCTCCCATTCTTGCCGCAACGTCAATTGAGCGTGCATTGTTTTTCAAGACATTAGCCACTGTTTTAATCGCTACATCGCCGTATGCGTGGCCGAATTTGTCATTAATTTGTTTTAAGAAGTCCAAATCAATGCCGATTACGCTGAAAGGCTGTTTCTGGCGCACAGAACGCGTAACTTCTTTTGAAATATATTCTTCAAAATATCTTCTGTTGTACAACCCTGTTAAACCGTCGGTTACGGCCTGGTCTCTAACTGCCTGGAATAAGTCAGCTATTGTGATTGCCATTTCAATTTGCTGGGCAAACATTGTTAAGAAGTCTGTCTCGCTTTCTGCAAGTTCTTCTCGTGAAGAAAAAACGCAAAACCAGCCAAAAGGTTTATTCATAGTGTAAAGCGGGATTGTAATAAGTGATTTGCTTTGCATTCCGCTCATTACTTTGTCGGCAATATCTTTTTCTATATCAGGGATGATGCCTCTAAGGGCTTTTTCAATGTCGCGCGTAAGGATTATCTTTTTTTCGTTCAAAGAATCTGCGTAGATACTGTTTTCAAGATACGCAAGACGCCTCATCTGCATTGGAATTTTAATTATGCTGTTAACGCGTTTGATAATTTGGTTATCTGCCTGTGCTATTACGGACATAAACGGGCCGTTTTCGTCTTCAAGCTTTCTGATGATTGTGCTGTGAAGATACCCAAGTTCACCGTGAAGACTGTTCACAATTGTTTCAAGAACACTAACAAGAGGTTTTGAAGAATTCATCATTTCGAGAATATGCTGTAATGTCAGCATACGGCGGTTTGCTATGTCTAATTCACTGGTTCTTTTGGCAATTTCTTTTTCAAGTTCAAGGTTACGTTCATAAATTTCAAGATAGCTTTCTTTTCCGCCGTATATGCTGCGTTCTACGTCAGAAATTGCTTTTCGAAATTCATTTATTTTGTCAAAAAAGTTCATTTAGCCCCTTGAGGTTTTTATAAATCCAATAGCATTATAAACCATTATAGAGTTGGTGTCTGGTTTTTTAGCAAATTTTTTACAATATTTATTATTTTTTGTGCTGTTGGAATTCTCTGACAAAGATTTTTGTTCTCGTCAAGCTTTGGACAGTTTCTTGAGAAACATGGCTGGCAATCAAGTCCGCCGTTTACTGCAAAATATTTTCCTTTGTTTTCCCCGTAATCAAAAGGCCCGAACATTCCTGGCGGCGTGCAGGTGAAAATCGCTATTACAGCGGGTTTCCCTGAAGCCCATGCAAGATGTGCACTGCCTGAATCCGGCGCAAGTACAATGTCTGCACGCGAAAGTAATTCACGCAGTTCTTCGAGCTTTGTCTTTGAGCAAAGGTTTGTGTAATTGTCGGCTCCGATGTATTTTAAAAGTCCGCTGTCAGCCTCTGTTCCTGTAAATACAAGAGAACATTCATCCTTAATCCCTTCTACAACCTCTTTCCAATTATCTTTTGACCAGTGTTTAAGCTCCCAGGTTGTTGCAGGGGCAATTACAACAAGCGGTTTGGTTTTGTCAGTGTGCTCTAAAAGCTTGTCAATTTTAGCTTTTGCCTGAGCAGAAGTCTCGGGAAGTGTGAATTCGATTTTTTCTGTGTTAAGCCCCAGGTATTCAGCATATTTAAGGTTATTTAATACGCTGTGCCTTTCGTAGCCTCCGTATATATTCGGCACTATTTCGTTTGCTCCGAGGTGTGAAAACTCTTTGGCATTTTCTGAAGCAAGCCTTCTTTTTGCACCGGAAAATATCATCCAGTACATGCTTTTGAACATTTGCTGGCAGTCAATTGCAATGTCATAATGCTCTTTTCGAATTTCTCTGAGTATTTTTAAATACTCAAAAAAGCTTACGATAGAAAGTCCGCGTTTTTTCCACTTTTGCACGGGCGCCAGGTAAACTTTGTTAACACACGGATTGTCTTTAACAATTTCATAACCTTTTTCTGAAACTATCCAATCGACTGTATAGCCGTTTGCTTTAAGAACATTTGCAAGCGGAATATTAAACACCACATCTCCGAGTGATGATAGTCGGATTAGTAAAACTTTTTTTGTAATCTTTTTCATCTAAATCTTTCTGTCTTCCAAAAACGCGGCGCCGATTACCCCTGAAAAGTCTCCAAGAGCTGCTTTTTTAAACTGAATTTTGCTGGCAGGCACCGGCAGTGATTTTGCTTTAGCTTTTTTAATTGTTGTTTGGTAGAAGTAATCAACTGCTTCAATCAAACCTCCGCCAAGAACAATAAGCTTTGGATTAATAAAATTGATAATACTTGCAATGCCGCCTGAGAGGTATTCAGAAGCCTCATCAACACAGCTTTTTACAAGCTCGTCTCCTCTTTCAATAGACTTTTGTATCATGCTTGAAGTAATTGATTTTCCGCTTTCAAGATACTCCAAAATAACTGATTGTCTGCCTTTTTTCAATGCACCTTCAATTCGTCTTTCAATAGCAGAACGGGATGCATAAGCTTCAAGACACCCATGAGCCCCGCAAGCACACGGTCTGCCGTTCAAATCAACGATTATATGCCCTATTTCACCGGCGGTTCCGGTAGAACCCAGGACAATCTCCCCGTTTTTAACTATGCTTGAGCCAACGCCTGTTCCGACAAAAATACAGACAAAATCATTGCATCCTTTGCCTGCGCCGAATTTTTGCTCGCCTATTGTTGCGATTTCAACGTCGTTTCCTAAGAATACCGGCAGGCTAAAATGCGTTGAAAGCTGTTCTTTTATATTTAAATCATAGCAGTCAAGATTGGGGGCGCCTATTAAAATCCCGTTTTCTCTGTCTACTTGTCCGGCCGCTCCGACACCGATAGATGAGATGTCTTCTTTATTGACAGCGGTAATTTCAAGAAGCTCTTCTATGCCTTCAGTCATTTTGCGGATAATGTTTTTGGGCCCTTTGTCTTTTTTAGTTTTCTTTTTAACAAAGTTAACAACTTCGCCTGTTGTTTTGTTTACAAGCGCTATAAGAACCTTTGTTCCGCCTAAATCTATTCCAATTGCATATTCCTTCATGGTAATTTCATTATATCTGAAAATTTTATTTTGGCAAATAACGTTATGATGTGAGTTAAGGGATTTCTTGCCAAAATCCTCACGTTTTGCTAAAATGTAAATTATTAAAATTGAATTAAGGGAGAGTGTGAATATGATAAAAAAGATTAAGTTTCTAATATGCGTCTTAGCTGTATTTGTGCTTGCACAAAGCGTGTCTTTTGCGGCAGCGAAACCCTGGGTAAATGATTTAAGAACAATGTTTCTTTCAAATGCCGCAATAATTTATGAACTTAACATAAGAACATTTAACGCAAAAGATACAAACGGCAATGGGATTATTGATATTTCCGAAGGTGAAGAAAGCGGGAATTTTCTAAACGCCATTGAGCGCTTAAACGAGCTTGGCTCATTGGGGATAAATACAATTCATGTTCAGCCTGTTACTCCTGTCGGCAAAACCAAAGCAATAGGTACTGCCGGATCTATTTATGCTGCATCGAGCTTCGACACTCTAAACCCTCAGCTTAAAAGCGAAGACAGCGCTTTATCTCTCGAAGATCAGGCTAGAAAGTTTATAAATGAAGCCCACAAACGCGGTATAAGAGTTATTATTGACCTTCCGGCATGCGGGGCGTATGATTTGTACCTTGAACGCCCGGAGCTTTTTGTCAAAGATAAATCAGGCCAGCCGGTTGTTCCGTCTGATTGGACTGATGTTAGACTTTTGAACGCGGGTACAGAAGAAAAAATTAATATGGATGTTTATAATTTGTACAAAGACTTCGTCGATATGGTTATAAGGCTTGGTGCAGACGGAATCCGCGCTGACGTTGCGCCTTTAAAACCCGCTAAATTCTGGAAAGATTTAATCGCATACTCCAGAAAGATAGATCCACAGTTTTTGTGGCTCGCCGAAACTTCTGATAGCTGGACAACGCCTATTTCTCAATACGGAGTATACACTCAGTACAACAAATTGCTTGAAGCCGGTTTCGACGGCTATTACGGAAGCTGGTTTGACTTGAAAAACTGGAAAACCGGTAAACAATTGATTGACCATGTTAAATTTAATAAAAGTCTCTTATCAAAATACAAAGAGCCCAAAAGAGTTATCGGAAGTTTTACAACACACGACGAGATGTCTCCGGTTTTGATAAACGGAGCAAAGTACAGCAAAATGATAATGTGGCTAAATGCAACTTTGCCTGTTAATACATATTTAGTTGACGGCATGCAGACCGGTGATAATTACGTGTACTTTTGGGCTAACAAAAAAGCTCCGAAAACTTACACTGATGATGAATATTACTTTGTTCACCGTGGCAAAATTGATATATTTAATTTCTCAAGACGCCCGGGCGGTAATGACAAAACGCTTATCAGAGACTATGTAATGGCAAATAAATTTAAAGTTTTGATGTATCCGCTACTGACAAATGGGAAGTTTATACCTTTAAAAGCCTCTCAACCTTCAGTTTTTGCCTATGCGATAAGTTATTCTAATAACACAGTGCTTGTTTTTGGAAATCTTAATTTCACGGAGTTTGCAGAAACAAAAATCCGGGTTCCAAAACTAGATGATAATGCGCTTGCAGTGCCGATAAAAATAGAAAGCGCTCCGGTATATAAAAACGGCTATTACAACGTAAAGCTGACCCCTGGAGAAATTCAGGTCCTTGTATTGCAGGGCGTGGAACTGGGGAAATAAAAAAGCGCAAGCCGGTGTTCACAGGGTCGACTTGCTGAAGAGCAAGACGAGCAGGTGAACACAACGAAACCGCCGTTGTTCCTGGCGCTTTAGCGAAAGAAACGAAGCAATCTTTGATTGCCCAGGCGGAAAAAGCGTAAGCCGGTGTTCATCCGATGTCGGCACCCGACATAGCTTTAAAACCAAAAGAGCCCTAGCTTTTGTTAGGGCTCTTTTGGTATAAAAATAAAGCAGCTCATAAGCCGTGTTCTGTTTTAAGATAATCATCTGTCTGGTATTGCAGTTACCTGCAATCTCAAGCGATATTTCCGAAGTTGGCGGACACCTTTATAACCTTCGAGTTAATCTTGCATTCGACCGGGGTTTACCTAGCCAGTGCTTCTCAGCACTGCTGGTGAAGCTCTTAACTCACCGTTGCACCATCGCCTGTGATATAAAATCCATCGGCAGTCTGTCGCGTAATGTTCGTCCCTGCTCGCCACACTACCGTGTGCCGACACCGGATGAACACCGGCTTTCGCTTTTTCCGCCTGGGCAATCAGAGATTGCTTCGTTCCTTTCGCTAAAGCTCCAGGAACAACGGCGGTTTCGTTGTGTTCACTTGCTCGTCTTGCTCTTCAGCAAGCCGACCCGTGAACACCGGCTTGCGCGTTTCATTTCTGTGGCACTTTCCACCC